>NZ_AQPL01000179.1:0-2641 GCF_000395345.1 Cupriavidus sp. WS
ACACCCCGCCAGAACACCCCGCCCAGATTAAGCAACTCCGCCAGCAGCGGCACCATCCCCGACGTCCGACGCCACCGAAGCACCACCCCCACGCGAAACCACGGGCTTCATCCGCGTCCGCCGCCCGGCCAGATCGCGAGGCGAGCGGGCCGCAAATTCTCCATCCGCTTCCGCCCGATAGCGCTCTATTGCCTGGCTGAGCAGCGCATGCAGGCCCCGGACCGAATATCCCGCGCCGGGTGAACTGTCGGCCTTGCGCCGTGCCCGCCCAGTCGGCGGCAGGCGCGGCGGTCCGACCAGGACGATGGGCTGCCCAGCGAGTGCGTCCCAGTCCAGCCCCCGGTCGTGCCAGTGGCGCACCAGCGCCGCGCGCGCCGCTTCGTCCAGATCATTTTCCGGGAAATACTTGTCCGCATCGCCAGCCGCGCCAAGCTGGTCGCGCCGGAATTCCGCGAGCTCGGCAAAGCCGATCGGCAGCGCCTGCAGCACGCGCACGGCGGCTTCGGCCGCGCGGTAGCGCAGGCCGTCGTCCGCCCGCGCCTGGGCGGACAGCCAGCCCAGGAAGCGGTCCAGCGAATCGGTCTCCAGCACCGTACCCGGCCGCAGCGGGGCCTCGCGCCGGGCACGCGCGCGCGGTTCCGTACGCGCCCGCGGCTCCGGTTGCCAGACATGGGATGCCACATGGCCGCGAAGCTGCAGCCATTCGAACAGGGCGCCCAGGATGCGCGACGCATGCAGGACACTGCTCTCCGAAAGCGGCCCGGTGAACGGCCGCCACGCCACCGAATCGCGCGGCGCCCGCGGGCCGACCCAAAGGCGCTCGGGGGCCGGCTGGCGCAGGAAGGCGAGGTAGTCCTGCCGGTCCTGCGCGTCGAGCGCCGCCAGCGGCTTGCGGCGCGCCGTGGCGGCCCACAGCAGAAGGCGCTCGGCTTCTTTGCGATAGGCCAGCCAGGTACTTTGCTGTGATTCATTTGCAGCCAGCCACGCGCCGACGGCAGCAAGATCGCTTGTAAAAGTGCTTTTTATTCCACTCGAAGGCTCGCCATCGGCTCCGCGAACCGGCGCCCGCATCAGCTCGAACGGCACCAGTTGCCGCAGGCCCGGCGCCAGCACGGCTTCGCCGAGCTTTCCCCGCGCCCCCACGTGATCGCGCAGCAGCGGCGCGCCATGCTCGTCCCTGACGATATCCCGATGCTCGGCAAGCCAGCGGTTGATGGCTCCGCCGGCAAGCGCGCCGATGCGCGGCACCGAGCGCCACCAGGCATTGCCGTGACGGTTGGCAAGCTCGACCAGAATATGTAGATTCGATATCTTCTGCGCGCGCAGGCGCCGCGCCAGGGCAGGGGAGAACCACAGCTCGATGCCGTGATCGGCCCGCGGCCGCGCCGTGCCCAGCCGCTCCAGCTCCGCCAGCGCCTCGACGCGGCGGTCCATGCCGCGGTTGGAGCGCCCGGGGCCCATTTCCAGCAATTCCGCCAGATCGGGGCGGCTGTGGAGGTGGGCAAGCTGCACCATGCGGTCGCGCAGGCCCAGCAGCACGCGCAGCGCGGACTCCCCGCCGGGGTCGTCGTCGCCGTCGTCGGACAGGTAGCGATCGGCCACCATCGTGGCCGGCATGCCCTGGACATAGGCCCGGACCGCGGCGAACTCACTGCGCGTGAGTGTCAGGCTGGGCACTTTGGCGGATTGCATGGCGTGAGCCCCGATTTGGGGCTAAGGTATTGATTCATAAGGCACTTGAACAGTCACCAAATGCATCCGGGTAGAAATGCATAGTGAAATCTAATGCCGATAATTATAGCCCGGATTATCCCGAAACCCGCAACGCCGGCGGGAACCCGCTACCGAAACCGGCGCCCGCCTCTCTTGTTCGTGCCCCGTTGACCGGCCCGCGCCGGGTGTAACCCTGACTTGCAATCATGTGTTGCAGTGCATATGCTCTGACCAGAGTTAGATTTTTTTAACTCTGACTTAAGAAGTATCGAAGAAGCAACGAAAGCGTAATAACAACGCAAACGGGGCGATCCGTAGACGGCACCAAGGGAAGTCAGGCACGCAGCGAACCTGGACGGGCACGCAGCGGCAGTCGGGAGCCGGGCCGGATCGTAGGGAAGCGCATCCACAGGATAGTGGGGCGTTTCCGACAGCATGTGCGGGTTGTCGCGGGGCTCGCCATGCAGCAACAAGAAAGAGAGCGGCCATGGCCACCATCCTCTTGATCGAGCCTCATCCACTCCTGCGCCTGGGTCTGCGCCATCTGCTGACGCAAGCGGGCCTGCATGGCGATCTGGTCGACATCGACCCGGGTTCCCTGCCCTATCCTGCCGAATGGCTGTGCCACGCCGATTTGATGATCTACGGCCTGTCGCCCGATCCCGCCACGCACTGGCAGGAAATGGAACAGGCCTGCCGGTCGCTGATGCCGCGCCGCGTGCTGGTGCTGGCCGATGAAGTCTGCACGCCGCCCGGCGCCGGCGAACTGCCCGGCAATGTGCGCGGCCTGTTGTCCAAGGCCTGCAGCGCGGACATGCTCGACGCGGCCATCCGGCTCGTGCTGGCCGACGGCGAATGCTTTCCCGCGCGGGCCCAGGCGGCGCGCGCTGGCGAGCAGCAGGCCTTCTCGCGGCCCGCGGCGCAGGCC
>NZ_AQPL01000180.1:0-8168 GCF_000395345.1 Cupriavidus sp. WS
CGGCGGCGGCATGTCGCCGGACGGCGAACGCGAGCACCCGGCGCGCGCGGTGCCGCCCGGCGGCCCCGCCGCGTCCGACCCCGAGACGCCCTCGGCCGGCTCGCACCTGCTCAACATCACCGAGCGACAATATGAAGTGCTGGCACTGCTGGCGCGCGGTTATCCCATCAAGACCGTAAGCCGGCTGCTCAATATCTCGGTGGCGACGGCCAAGACCCACGCCTGCACCCTGTACCAGCGGCTGCAGGTGCGCAACAAGGGCGAGGCGGTCTACGTCGCGCTCCAGCGCGGGGCCAAGCTGAGCTGGCCGGGGCCGGCACCGGCCCTGGCCACGCGCGGCGCCGGCCAGCCGCCGGTGGAACTGGTCAGCGTGTCCCAGGCTGCCTGACGGCACGGCACGGCACGGCACGTCCGCCCGCGCGCGCGCATGCGCGGCGGCGCCGGCCGCCGGCGCCTCTCCATCCTCTGCGGTACGCCGCCTCATCCGAAAGCATGAGGCGGCGCCCGGCCGCGCTTGCTACGCTGGTTCCCAACTGAAGTCTCTGCGCGCGGCCGGCGCCGTGCTGGCGCGCGACCCTCCCAACCCGCTGTCACCTCTCCCGATGACAACGCTCCTGCTTGCCCACAACATGATGCTGCGCCGGGGGGTGCTGCGTCAGCTGCGCGAATTGTCGGCGCTCGCTCCGGTCCTGTCGCAGACGCCCGAATGGCTGCTCGAGGCCGCGCCCGCGGACCTGCCGCGCGGCCCCATCGATTTCGCGCTGCTCGACTGCAGCGGCACCGACGCCGATCCCTTCCGGTTGCTGCACGCGCTGAGCACGCGGCTGGCGCCGCGGCGCTGGCTGGTCATGAGCGAAACCGTCGACCCCGTCTTCACCGGCCACGCGGCCTATCTCGGCGCCAGCGGCTGCCTGGCCGTGCCGGCCTCGCCCGAGCAGACACGCGCCGCGGTGGCGCTGGTGCGCGCCGGCGGCCAGTGTTTCCCGCGCCGGGGCTTCGCCATGCCGCTGTCTTCCCCCATCGGTTCAGGTGGGTCTACGGCAAGGGGATGAGGCGCCGGCTGGCACGGCCTCCTATGCTGAAAGCGCGCGGATAACGAAGCCGGGACAGCCAATGTCGATCCGGCCGGCGCGCGTTGCAGAGGGGGTCGTATGGAAAACGGGCTGGACATCCTGGTCGTGCGCGGCTTCGCCGTGCCCGAAGGCCGGGGCAAGTGGGCGTGCTGCTACGAGATCAGGCTGACCACCGGGCGCGACGGGCCGCTGCTGTACCGCGGCGAGCTGCACGGCCGGCGCTACGCCTGCGAGGCCGCGGCGATTGCCGCGGCCACCTTCGCCGGCGAGCAGGAAGCGCGCCGCCGGGTGGCGGCGGTGCGCGACGGGCTGCTCGCGCGCCATGAATACTGTGTGGTGGTGGCCGGCGAGCAACCGCGCGAGCCGGCGGCCGGCTGAGCCGCCGGGCGGCTGCCGGCACGACGCGCGCGCCACCGCGGCAGTCGCGGCAGTCGCGGCCGACATGGCGGGATAACGGGAGGGCGACGACGAGCGCGTGCTCGGGGGACCGGAGCGATCCGGTGCGCAGGCCAGGCAGGCTTGCGCGCACGCGCGGTTCGGCCGCAGCGCAAGCTGCGCCGGAACTTGATGGCCACGGTCGAGCCGTCCGGCAGATACGGCACGCCGTGGCCTGTTCTTTTTCTGGCGCGGGCGAAGGCCGCCGCCGGCGGGATCGGCCTGGCGCCGCGCAAAAAAAAGAGTCCGCCGACCGGGGGACCATGCGGACTCCAAGCGGCCTGCCCGATTCCGCTCGGACAGGCCACTCTCCGACGATAGACAAAGCATGCCGGCAACTGTATCGGCCAGAAGCAGCATTCGCCGCCCGGTGCCGGCGCGCGCCGGCGAAACCCGCCGGCCCGGCGCATGCGCCGCCGCGCCGTGCTGCGCGCGGCGGCGCGGGCCGCGCCACCCTGGCCGCTTCATGCTTCCGGCTGGGTTGAGACAAGGCGGGATCAAGCCCGGACGAGCGCGGCGCCAGGGGAAACCGGCGCCGCCGGGCGCAGGGCGGCGGCCCGACCGGCACGGCGCGGATCGCGGGACGCGGCCGCGGCAATCGTGGCACCCGTAGCAACCATGAAAGGCAACTGTGATACTTTGCCCGCGTACCGAAACCAAACCTCACCACGGCCATCCCGATGCACTGGCATTTCATCTCGCGCTTCGGCGAAACCTCCCTGCTGCTGCCCTGCGCGGTGCTGATCGCCATCTGGCTGCTGTATGCGGGTGCCTACGCCGGCGCGCGCCGCTGGCTGCTGTCGTTCGGCTCCGCCGCGGCGCTGGTGCTGGCGTCGAAGCTGGCCTTCATGGGCTGGGGCATCGGCTGCGAGGCGCTCAACTTCACGGGCTTTTCCGGGCACAGCACGATGGCCGCCTCGGTGCTGCCGGTGATGCTGTACCTGGTGGTGCCCGCGCGCCATCCGCGCCTGGCGCTGGCCGCGTCCGGCGCCGGCATCCTGCTGGCGCTGCTGGTGGGCGTCTCCCGCCTGAAGCTGCAGGCGCATTCCGATTCCGAAGTCATCAGCGGGCTCGCGCTCGGCTTCGCCGCGAGCCTGTCCTTCATCGCCTGGAGCGCGCGCCCGCGCCGCTCGGCGCCCGCGCTGGCGGCGGTGATCCTGATGGCCGTGATGCTGGGCGTGCCGGTCGCCGGCGTGGCCGCGCCCACGCATCGCTGGCTGGAGATCCTGGCCACGCGCCTGGCCGGGCGCGACAAGCCGTTCCAGCGCGGCCAGTGGCGCGAATGGGCGGCCCGGCACGAGGGCGCCGCGGTGTTCGCCTGCGCGCCGCCGGACCAGGCCGCGCGCTGAGCGCTTAGGGCGGCAGGGCGGGAGAGGGCGGGAGAGGGCTGAGCGCGCGCAGGGGACGCCACGGCGCCCCTGTGTGTGCCAGCAAACAGACCGCCGGGCCCGCGCGGCGCAACCATGATCTGCATCACTGGTCCGGCCTGCCGGATGGAGGCAAATCATGTCCGCGATCCGCGCCTTCGTGGGCGAGCGCCAGGCTGCGCTGCAGATGCTCTACCGCTTTGCCGATGCCGCCATCGTCGCCGCGTGCGGCGTGGCCGTGGGCGAGCTGCTGTTCCCGCACGGCCTGCGCAGCGCCGCCCCGGTGCACGGTTTCATCACCGTGCTGTGCTCGGTGAGCACGCTGCTGGTGTTCCCGGCCTGCGGCCTGTACAACTCCTGGCGCGGCCGCAGCCGCATGGCGCTGGCGCTGCGCACGCTGGCCGCGTGGGGCGCGGTCTGCATGCTCGGGCTGATCGCCGCCTACCTGATGCACCAGTCGGCCGCGCTGTCGCGGCTGTGGTCGATGAGCTGGCTGCTGAGCGTGGCGGCCATGCTGCTGGCCTCGCGCGTGGCGCTCTACGGCATGCTCGGCAGCGTGCGCGAGCTCGGCATCAACGCCAAGCGCGTGGTGATCCTCGGCTACGGCTCGCTCGGCCACGAGATGTACCAGCGCGTGGGCAGCAACCGCGGCGCCGGCTACAACGTCGCCGGCATCTACGACGAAGGCATGCAGCCGGTGCCCGCCGGCGTGACGCGGCTGGAGTCGCTCGAGCAGGTCTGCGCCTTCGTGCGCAACAACGGCGTGCGCGAAATCTGGCTGACGCTGCCGATGGCCGCGTGCCGCGACCTGTACGACGTGGTCTCCCATTTCCGCAACGACCTGGTGGACATCCGCTGGGTGCCCGACATCATGTCGGTCGAGCTGCTCGGCCACCGCTTCAGCGACTTCCTCGGCCTGCCGGTGATCGACCTCAACAGCCCGCCGCAGTCGGGCATCACCGGCCTGCTCAAGGCCAGCTTCGACCGCGCCTTCGCGCTGGCCGCGCTGGCCGGGCTGTCGCCGCTGCTGCTGGCGATCGCCGCGGCGGTCAAGCTGTCGTCGCCGGGGCCGGTGCTGTTCCGGCAGGCGCGCCTCGGCATGGACGGCAAGCCGTTCCACGTCTACAAGTTCCGCACGATGGTGCAGCACCGGGAGCGCGGCGTGACCCAGGCCGTGCGCGGCGACGCGCGCATCACGCGCGTGGGCGCCTTCCTGCGCCGCACCAGCCTCGACGAGCTGCCGCAGTTCTTCAACGTGCTGCGCGGCGAGATGTCGGTGGTGGGCCCGCGCCCGCACGCCATCGAGCACAACGAGATCTACAAGGAAGTGATCGACCGCTACATGCTGCGCCACCGCGTCAAGCCCGGCATCACCGGCTGGGCGCAGATCAACGGCCTGCGCGGCCAGACCGACACCGTGGACAAGATGCGCCGGCGCATCGAGTTCGACATCTTCTACATCCGCAACTGGTCGTTCCGCCTGGACCTGCACATCATCCTGCGCACCGCCCTGCACGGCTGGACCGGCAAGGCCGCCTACTGAGCACCGCCGGGCACCCGCCCGGCAAGCACCGCGCGCGCCGGGTGCTCGCGTTCGCCGTCCGGCGACATGCCGCCGCCGCGGCGGCGCGAAGTTGGTGGGCCAGCGCACCGAAGCCCGATGGCGGCTGCGGCCCAATGATGAAACCCGATCATCCTCACCGAGGAGTAACAGAGATGAAGGCAACCATTCGACAAATCCTCGCCGAGGTGGCGCGGCTCGACGTATCGGTCGAGGCGCTCGACGACCAGGCCGATCTCTACGAAGCCGGCCTGTCGTCGCTAGCCACCGTGCACGTGATGCTGGCCATCGAGAATGCGTTCAACATCGAGATCCCGGATGCGATGCTGACCCGCCAGCTCTTTCGCAGCGTGAATTCGCTCGCCGCCGCGGCCGAGCAGCTCAGGCAGCAGCAGGAGGCAGCATGAGCCCCCCGCTGGCCAGCGTGGAGCTGGCGCGCCCGGCCGCGGTCCATGCCGGCACCGCCGGGCTGATGGCCGCGGCGACCCTGGCCGCCGCCGAGGCCGCGCTGCACGCCGACCGCGTCGACCGCGACGCCGCCTTCCCGCACGAGGCCTTCGCGGTGCTGCGCCAGCATGGCCTGCTCGGCGCGATGGTGCCGGCCGCGCACGGCGGCGCGGGCGCCTCGCTCGACACCATCGCGGCGATCTGCCGCGTGCTCGCCGCGGGCTGCTCGTCGGCCGGCATGATCTACGCGATGCACCAGATCCAGGTCGCCTGCCTGATCGAGCACGGCGGCGGCAGCCCCTGGCACGAGCAGCTGCTCGGGCGCATCGCCGGCGAGCAGTTGCTGCTGGCCTCGGCCACCTCGGAAGAGGCCATCGGCGGCGCGCTGCGCAACAGCGGCTGCGCGGTCAACGTCGACAACGGCCGCTTCCACCTGCTCAAGATGGCGCCGACGATCTCCTACGGCGCGCACGCCGACGCGATCCTGGCCACCGCGCGCCGCCATGCCGACGCCTCGCCCTCCGACCAGGTCATGGTGTGCCTGCTCAAGCCCGACTTCACGCTGGAAAGCCTCAGCACCTGGGACACCCTGGGCATGCGCGGCACCTGCAGCAACGGCTTTCGCCTGGAGGCGCGCGGCGCCTGCGAGCAGATCCTGCCGGTGGCGTTCGGCGAGATCGCCGACGGCACCATGACGCCGGTCTCGCACATTCTCTGGGCGTCGCTGTGGACCGGCATCGCCGGCGACGCCGTGCAGCGCGCCAAGGCCTTCTTCCAGGGCCAGGCGCGCGCGCGTCCCGGCTCGCTGCCGCCGTCGGCCACGCGCGTGGCCGACGCGGTGGCGATGGTGCAGATGATGGAAGGCCGGCTCGAACTCGCGCTGGCCCACCAGCGCCAGCGCCACGCCGGGCTGTCGGTGTCCGCGCTGTTCTCGCTCGCCGCCGAGATGAACGGGCTCAAGACCAGCGTCTCCGCGCTGGCCATCGAGGCGGTGCAGCAGGCCATGATGATCTGCGGCATGGCCGGCTACAAGCACGGCACGCCCTACAGCCTCGGGCGCCATCTGCGCGATCTCTGGTCGGCGCCGCTGATGATCAACAACGACCGGATCCTGACCAACACCGCCAGCCTGCTGCTGGCCGAGCGTTCGAGCTGAGGAGCACCACATGGATGCCAACGTTAGCGTGGACAATGCCGGCGCCGCGCCCGCCACGTCCGCCGGACTCGCCGAACCCGCCGGGGATGCCGCCGCGGCAACGCCCTACGGCGACCCGCAGGCCGGCCAGCGGCGCTACCAGCAGGCGCTGATCGCGGCCGGCCTGCTGATCCCCAGCGGCGTCGACGGCGTGTACGGCCGCAGCGCGGTGTTCGAGGCCATCGCCGACGGCCTCAACGTGGCCGTCAGCGCGCTCGGCGCGGACCAGCGCGCGGAAGTGATGCGCTTCCCGCCGGCCATGTCGCGCAAGGACTTCGAGGCCAGCGGCTATCTCAAGAGCTTCCCGCAGCTGGCCGGCACCGTGCACAGCTTCTGCGGCAGCGACCGCGACCACCACCGCCTGCTGGCGCGGCTCGAGGACGGCGAGGAATGGGCCGACGAACAGCGCCCCACGCGCGTGGTGCTCACGCCCGCGGCCTGCTATCCGATCTACCCGGCGGTGGCGCGGCGCGGGCCGATGCCGCCGCAGGGGCTGGTGGTGGACGTGCTGTCGTACTGCTTCCGCCACGAGCCGTCGATCGACCCGGCCCGCATGCAGATGTTCCGCCAGCGCGAGTACGTGCGCCTGGGCAACGCGGAGCAGATCATCGCGTTCCGCCAGCTGTGGATGGAGCGCGGCCAGCAGCTCGCCGGCCTGCTCGAGCTGCCGCACGAGGTCGACGTCGCCAACGACCCGTTCTTCGGCCGCGGCGGCAAGATCGTGGCCGACAGCCAGCGCGAGCTGAAGCTCAAGTTCGAGCTGCTGGTCCCCATCAACGAGGGCGCGCCGCCCACCGCCTGCATGAGCTTCAACTACCACATGGACCACTTCGGCCAGGTGTGGGAGCTGCGCACTGCCGACGGCGAGCCGGCCCACACCGGCTGCGTCGGCTTCGGCATCGAGCGCCTGACGCTGGCGCTGCTGCGCCACCACGGCTTCGACCTCTCGCAGTGGCCCCGCGGCGTGCGCGCCACGCTGGGAGGGCTGTGATGCTCGTCGCCCCCCGTACCCTGGAGCGCGTCGCCCACGTGTCGCACGCCCTGCACAGCGGCAATCCGGTCTGGCCGCAGACCAACTGCTATGTCGACCTGTGGATCGAGCTGCTGCACGGCTGGGCGCTCGATCCGGTGGCGGCGCTCGGCTTCACCGTGGCGCAGGATTTCGAGGGCGACCAGTTCACCTTCTTCAAATACCCGCACGACGACCTCGAGCGCCTGTACGGCGTGGTGGTGCAGGAACTCTCGCTGTACGAGTCGATGGAGGCGCGCGTGGCCGCGCAGACCTGCCGCGGCCACGTGGTGCTGCTCGAGGTGGACAGCTTCTACCTGCCCGACAACCGCGCCACCACCTACCGCCGCGAGCACAGCAAGACCACCATCGGCATCGACGTGATGGTGCCGGACGCGCAGTCGGTCGGCTACTACCACAACGAGGGCTATCACGTGGCCAGCGGCGAGGACTACGACGGCCTGTTCCGCCGCCTGCCGGGCCTGGCCGGCGACGTCAACCTGCTGTTTCCCTACGCCGAGGTGGTGCGCCGCCGCTTCCCCGCGCTGGAAGGGGCGATGCTGGTGCGCGCCGCGCTCGCGCTGCTGCGCAGGCACCTCGCGCGGCGCCCGCGCCAGAACCCCATCGCCGCGTTCCGCACCGCGTTCCCGGCGCACCAGGAAGCGCTGATGGCCGGCGGCGAGCAGGTCTTCCATCCCTATGCGTTCTGCGTGCTGCGCCAGCTCGGCGCCAACTTCGAGCTGCTCGGGCAGTACCTGCGCTGGCTGGCCCAGCACGGCCAGCCGATGCCGGACAGCATCGCCGGCGCGTGCCAGAAGATGGCCTCCGAGGCGATGGTGATGCAGTTCCGTCTGGTGCGCTCCGTCATCAGCCGCCGCGTGGACCGCTGCCTGGACTGCCTGGACCAGCTCGAAGCCTCCTACGAGGCGGCGGTGCCCGCGCTGGCCGGCTACGTGGGCGAAGCCGAATACTGACGCGCCCGCCGGCCATGCACGCGCCGCTCGCACTCGCGCCGGTCCCCGGGCGGCCCGCCTGTCGGCAGCCGCTCGCGCACGGCTGGACCCTGCTGGAGACGCCCGCC
>NZ_AQPL01000181.1:0-10557 GCF_000395345.1 Cupriavidus sp. WS
CCCGCCGGCGCCGCCGCCTCGCCGGCCGCGCTGGCCAGCCACGCGCCGTGGCTGCCGGCCAGCGTGCCCGGCACCGTGGCGCAGGCGCTGCAGGCCGCGGGCCGGTGGCAGGCCGCCGCGCCGCGCGCGCTGCACGACCACGACTACTGGTATCGCGTGCCGCTGTCCGGCAGCGGCGCGCATCGCCTGCGCCTGCATGGCCTGGCCACCATCGCCGAGGTCTGGCTCGACGAGACGCGCGTGCTCGACGCGCACAACATGTTCACCGCGCACGAGGCCGAGCTGCATCTCGACGGCAGCCACGTGCTGTACCTGTGCTTCCGCGCGCTGCACCGCTGGCTGCGCGGCCAGCGCGGGCCGGCGCGGTGGAAGCCGCGCCTGGTCACGCCGCCCTCGCTGCGGCTGGTGCGCACCACGCTGCTGGGCCACATGCCGGGCTGGTGCCCGCCGGTCCATACCGTGGGCCCGTGGCGTGGCGTCGACCTGCTGCCGCTCGACGCCGCCAGCCCGCTGCTGACCGCGCGCTACGACCTGCACGCCGCGCTCGACGCCGATCTCGCGCGCGGCACGATCCGCCTGTGCCTGCGCGACGTGGCGCCGCTGCCGCCGGGCGTGCTGCCGATGCTGTGCGCGGACGGGCGCGAGGCGCCGCTGGCCGCGGTGGACGCAGGCCCGGGCGGCATCGCCTACGAAGGCGAGCTCGCCATCCCCGCGCCGCGCCTGTGGTGGCCGCACACGCATGGCGCGCCCGAACGCTACGCCGTGCAACTGCGGCTGGGAGAACTGCGCATCGACTGCGCGCAGGTCGGCTTTCGCCGCATCGAAGCCGAGCGCGAGACACCGCAGGGCGACGAAGGCTTCGCGCTGCGCGTGAACGGCGAGCGCATCTTCTGCCGCGGCGCCTGCTGGACCAGCCACGATCTGACCGGCCACGCCGATGCGCCCGCGGCCGTGGAAAAATGGCTCGCGCTGGCGCACGGCGCCGGCATGAACATGGTGCGCGTGAGCGGCGTCACCTGCTACCAGGGCGAGGCCTTCTTCGATGCGTGCGACGCGCTCGGCCTGCTGGTCTGGCAGGACTTCATGTTCGCCAACTTCGACTATTCGGCCGATGCCGAAGCGGCGCGCCCGCTGATGGCGCAGGCCGCGCGCGAGGTCGGCGAATGGCTGGCCGCGCACCGCCACCACCCGAGCGTGGCGGTGCTGTGCGGCGGCAGCGAGGTCGAGCAGCAGGCCGCCATGATGGGCGTTGCCGCCGCGGCATGGCGCCAGCCGCTGTTCGACGAGATCATCCCGGCCTGCGTGGCGCGCTGGCATCCCGAGGCGGTCTACGTGCGCAATTCGCCCAGCGGCGGCGCGTGGCCGTTCCAGCCCGACAGCGGCGTGACGCATTACTACGGCGTGGGCGCCTACCAGCGCCCGCTCGACGACGCGCGCCGCGCCAGCGTGCGCTTCACCTCCGAATGCCTGGCCTTCGCCAACGTGCCGTGCGCGCGCACGCTGGCCGAGGCGCTGCCGGTGCCGCCCGCGCACGACCCGCGCTGGAAGGCGCGCGTGCCGCGCGACGCGGGCAGCGGCTGGGATTTCGAGGACGTGCGCGACTTCTACCTGCGCGAGCTGTTCAAGGTGGACCCGCCGCGCCTGCGCTACGAAGACAGCGCGCGCTACCTGCAACTGTCGCGCGCGGTGGTGGCCGAGGTCATGACCGACGTGTTCAGCGAATGGCGCCGCGCCGACTCCACCTGCGCCGGCGCGCTGGTGTGGCAGTTGCAGGACCTGCTGCCGGGCGCGGGCTGGGGCATCGTCGACGCGCTGGCGCGGCCCAAGTCCGCGTGGCACGCGCTGCGCCAGGTGTGGCAGCCGCTGCAGGTGCTGCTCACCGACGAAGGCCTCAACGGCATCCACCTGCACCTGATCAACGAAAGCGCCGCGCCGCGCGCGGTGCGCCTGCAACTGCAATGCTGGCGCGACGGCGAGACCGCGCTGCTCGACGTCACGCGCGAGCTGTGCCTGGCGCCGCGCGCCACGCGGCGCGTGAGCGGCGCCGAGCTGGCCGGCGCGTTCTTCGATTTCACCTATGCCTACCGCTTCGGCCCGCGCCAGCACGACGTGGTGCGCGCCGCGCTGTTCGATCCCGCCGACGGCGCCTTGCTGAGCCAGGCCTGCTACCTGCCCGACCGCAGCGCGGCCGCGCTCGAGCCGCCCGAGCTGGCGGTGGCGGTGACGCGCGAGCACGGCGACTGGTGGCTCACGATATCGGCGCGGCGCTTCGCGCGCTGGGTCCACATCGAGGATGCCACCATGCGCGCCGAGCAGGACTGGTTCCACCTCGCGCCCGGCAGCCGCCGGCGCGTGCGGCTGCTGCCCGAGGCCGGCCCCGATGGCGGAGTGCGCGGTGCGGGCCCGCCCGGCGCCGCGTTCATCCCGATGGGGGAGATCCATGCGCTCAATGCGAGACGCGCGCTTGCCTACAGTGCGCCGGGCGCCTGATGCGCCGCGCTCGCACCATACTGCCCGCCGCGCCGGGGCGGCGTCCGCGCGGCATTGGCCCTGCCCCGGCAATTGCTCTCAAACCTACCGAAGGATGACCGGGTTTCAACCGTGCGGCTACTGTTGGCAGGCCCACATATAGCCCTTAATGAAGACACAGATGCCGCACGAGCCAGGGTCACGGAATAGGCGGCCGGCGCGGGTCCCGCGAAGTGCGCGGACCGGCTCCGGTGTTAAGTGTTCGTGCGGCTGGTCACGGGGAGAGGGAAATGATCAGTCAGCGTTCGGATCTGCACGTCAATCATGTGCTGGGTGCCTTGCCGCGCAAGGATTGGGAGCTGTTGTCGGCGCATCTCGAGCTGGTGCGCATGCGCGCCGGGCAACTGCTGACCGACTCCGGCCAGCGCATCCATCACGTCTACTTCCCCACCACGGCCATCGTCTCGATGCTGTCGCTGCTGGAAGACGGCGCCACGGTGGAGATCGCCGCCATCGGCAAGGAAGGGCTGGTCGGCATTCCGGTGCTCACCGGCGGCGACACCATGCCGTGCCGCGTGGAAGTGCGCACGCCGGGCTTCGCCTACCGCCTGTCCGCGGCCACGCTCAAGCAGGAGTTCCTGCATTCGCCGGCGATCCAGCGCGTCACGCTGCTGTACGTGCAGGCCGTGCTCACGCAGATCGCGCAGACCGCGGTGTGCAACCGCCACCACTCGCTCAACAAGCAACTGTGCCGCTGGCTGCTGCTGGCGCTCGACCGCATGGCTTCCAACGAGCTGGTCATCACGCAGCAGGTCATCGCCAACATGCTCGGCGTGCGCCGCGAGGGCGTGACCGAGGCCGCCGGCAAGCTCGAGGACCTTGGCCTGATCCAGCACAGCCGCGGGCACATCACCGTGCTCGACCGGCATGGCCTGGAAGCGCATTCGTGCGAGTGCTACAAGCTCGTCAAGCGCGAATTCGATCGACTGCTGCCGGCGCTGGCAACCGTCTGAAGCCGGCGCGGCCGATGGCCGACGGGCAATGGGGCGAGCATGGCCGACGGGTCGGCCGCCCAGGGAGAATGCCGTGAACAGGTTGTTCTTTGCCGGCGCGACGCCGGCTGCGAATGCGCCGGCGCAGCCGCGCGCGCGCGGGCGGCGCGCGCTGCTCGACCACCTCGGCTGGATCGTCGGGCTCGCGGTTGCGGGCGGGGTGGCCGGCGCGCTGGTGGCGCTGTCCACGCCGCCGCGCTACCGGGTCGAGGCGCTGGTGCAGATGGCGCCGCGCAATGCCGCGCAGGGCAATGTGTCCGCGGCGCAGTTCGATGCCGGCATGCTGACCAGCCGCGCGGTGGTCGGGCCGGTGGTGGAGCGCCTGCGCCTGGACGTGTCGGCCGCGCCGGTGCGCGCGCCGCTGCTGGGGGCGCTCGCCGAGCGCCTGGCCGAGCCCGGCCGCGTGCTCGCGCCGTGGCCCGAGGGCCTCGGTTACGCCTGGGGCGGCGAGCGCGCGCGGGTGGACAGCCTGTCGGTGCCCGAGCGCCTGCTCAACGTGCCGCTCACGCTGGTGGCCCAGCCCGAAGGCCGCTACCGGCTCTACGCGGGCGAGGCCATGCTGCTCGACGGCGCGGTCGGCGAGCCCGCCGCGGGCAACGACGTGGAGCTGCAGGTCGGGCAGCTCGACGCGCGGCCCGGCACGCGCTTCGAACTGATGCGGCGCGATCCGCTGTCGGTGATCGACGCCATCACCGGCGAGCTGGTGGTGGACGAGCACACGCGCGACGCCGGCACCGTGCGCATCGCGTGGCGCTACCCGGACCGCAAGCTCGCCGCCGCGCTGGTCAACGGCGTGGCGCAGTCCTACATCGACAGCCAGACCAGCCAGCGCCGCGACGACGCCGCCGGCAGCCTGGCCTTCGTCACCAGCGAGCTGCCGCGCGTGCAGCGCGAGCTCGAGCGCGCGGAAGCGGCGCTCACGCGCTACCGCGCGCGCAGCGGCACGATGGCGCCCACGCAGGAGGCGCAGTCCTACCTCAACGGCAGCATGGACTACCAGCGCCAGATCGCCGCGCTGCGCCTGGAGCGCACCCGCCTGCTGCAGCGCTTCACCACCGACAGCAACGAAGTGCGCACCGTCGACACGCAGATCCAGGAACTGGGCAAGGTGCGGCGCGACATGGATTCGCGCATGCAGAACCTGTCCGAGACCGAGCGCGAATCGGTGGCGCTCACGCGCGACGTCAAGGTCGCCGAGGACATGTACATGACGCTGCGCAACCGCGAGCAGCAGCTCTCGCTGGCGCAGTCCGACCGCTCCAGCACCATGCGCATCGTCGACCCGGCGCTGCCGCCGGCGCGCCCGGACGGCCCGGGCCCGCTGCCGCTGGCCGGCGGCGGCGCGCTGCTCGGCCTGTGCCTGGGCCTGATCGGCGTGGCCGCGCGCCAGCGCCTCAAGCCCTCGGTGGCCGACGCGGCCGACGCCGAGGCGCGGCTCGGCATGCCCATGCTCGGCGAGATCGCCTTCAGCAGCGAGCAGGCCGAGCTCGAGCAGCAGGCCGAGGTGCATCGCCGCCTGGGCATGATGATGGGGTTCGCCGGCGCGCCCGGCCCGCGGCTCTACGCCCCGGCGCCCGGCACCGCGCTGGCCGAGCCCGGCGAGTTCGCCTCCAGCGAGGGCGACCGGCTGCTGCGCTGCGGCCTGCACGACCGCTTCCTGCTGGCGCGCCGCTCGCCGCATTCGGTCGCGGTGGAAGGCCTGCGCAGCGTGCGCGCGGCGCTGCATTTCGCCGTGCGCAACGCGCCCGACTGCGTGCTCGCGGTGACGAGCCCCGCGCCCGGCGCGGGCAAGACCTTCGCCGCGGTCAACCTCGCGGTGCTGTTCGCCGAGGCCGGCCAGCGTGTGCTGCTCATCGACGCCGACCTGCGCCGCGGCAGGGTCGCGCACTGGTTCGACCAGGCGCCCGAGCCGGGGCTGGCCGACCTGCTGGCGGGGCGCGCCGATCCCGCCACGGTGGTGCGGCCCACGGTGGTGTCCGGCCTGTCGCTGATCACCGCCGGCGCCACGCCGCCCAACCCGTCCGAGCTGCTGATGATGCCCGCGCTGGCCGAGACGCTGCGCATCTGCAAGGCGCGCTTCGACCTCGTCATCATCGACACGCCGCCGGTGCTGGCGGTGGCCGACGGCACGCTGGTGGCCAACCTCGCCGGCGCCACGCTGCTGGTGGTGCGCGCCGACGTCACGCCGGCCAGCCAGGTCGACGAAGCGCTCAAGCGCCTGGCGCGCGCCGAGGCCCGCCTGGCCGGCGGCATGCTCAACGGCGTCACGCGCCGGCGCAGCAACCGCGCGGACTTCGCCGCGATGAACCCGTACCTGGGCCTGCCGCTGTCGCCCGCGCGGCCCGAAGCGCTGGCGCTGGAGGCGCGCGCCGCGCCCGCTCCGGGCGCGGACCAGCATGGCTCCATGCCGGCGGCCTGACCGCCTGACCGCCTGACCGCCCGCGGCATGGCGCGGCGGCCGGGAGCGTACCCGTTTCTGCGTGCCCGCGGGCAGGCCGCGAGTGGGGCGCAAACGTGGTGCTTTCCGGCCCCGCACGCGCGCCGGCAGCGGGTTTCGGCGCCGCCGCCGGCACGCGCGCGACAACAAAGCGTACCCGTTTCTGCGTGCGCAAGATGCCAGGGGCCCAAGCCCCGTTTTTCATTGGGAGAGGTGATGAAACCGGTCTTGTTCGAAGGATGCGCCGGCTGGCTGCATGAAGCCGCGGGCAGCACGGGCGTGGTGCTGTGCAACCCGCACGGCCACGAGGCGATGTGGTCCCACCGCGCGTTCCGGCACCTGGCCGACGACCTCGCCGCGGCCGGGGTGCCGGCGCTGCGCTTCGACTATCCCGGCACCGGCGACGCCGCCGGCAGCGGCGCCGAGCAAGAGCACATCGCGTGGTGCGTGCACGGCATCCTGGCCGCGGTCGGCACCCTGCGCGAGCAGGGCGGCGTGGAGCGCGTGGTGCTGTGCGGCCTGCGCCTGGGCGCGGCGCTGGCGGTGCTCGCGGCCGAGGCGCTGGCCGCGCGCGATCCCGCCGTGGTGGCCGGGCTGGTGCTGCTGGCGCCGGTGGTAAACGGGCGCAACTACCTGCGCGAACTGCGCGCGCTGCATACCGGCTGGCTCAACAACGTGATCCCCGACATCGCGCAGGCGCCGCCCGCCGACGGCGCGCTCGACGTGCTCGCCTACCGCTTCCAGGCCGACACCGTGGCCGCGCTCGAAGGCCTGCGCCTGGCGCGCCGCAAGGGCTGCCCGGCGCCGCGCGTGCTGCTGCTCGACGCCTGGCCGGGCACCGCGTCGCCGGTCGCAGAAATGGGTACGCTTTACCGCGCGTCGGGCGCCGAGGTCACGCTGGACGGCTTTCCCGAGTACGCCGGCATGATGCAGGCGGCCGAGTACGCTCGCGTGCCGGAGGCCGCCTGGCAGGCCGTGCTGGCGTGGCTCGGCCCGGTGCCCAGGGCCGCCGCGCGCGCCGCGCCGGCGGCGCAGGAGCCGCGTCCGGCGCTGGAGTGGGAGGTCGACGGCGTGCGCGAGCAGCGGGTCTGGCTGGACCACGGCCGCCAGTTCGGCATCCTGTGCCAGCCGGCGCGGCGCGCGCCCAACGGCGTGGCCATCGTGTTCCCGAACACCGGCGGCAATCACCACGTCGGCGACGGGCGGCTGTTCGTCATGCTGTCGCGCGAGCTGGCGCGCCACGGCGTGACCGCGCTGCGCCTGGATCTGTCGGCGCTCGGCGACAGCCCCGCGCCGGCGCGCCAGATGAGCATCCCCGCCGTATACGACCCCTGCGCCTGCGAGGACGCCAGCGCCGCGGTGGACTGGCTGCGCGCGCAGGGCCTGCGCCGCGTGGTGGTCTCGGGCGTATGCTCGGGCGCCTACATCAGCCTGCACGTGGCCCTGCGCAACCCCAACGTGTCAGGCGTGGTGCTGGCCAACCTCGCCAAGTTCCGCTGGGACGAGGCCGACACGGCCGCCGCCAGCGAGCGCGTGCAGTCCATGCGCGGCTACGCCGCCGCGGTGCGCCGCGTCGAGAACTGGCAGCGGCTGCTGCGCGGCGAGGTCAGGGTGGTGCCGATCCTCCACGGCTTCGTGCGGCGCGGCGCGCGCCGCCTGGGCCAGCGCGCCGCGTCCGCGCTGACGCGCTGGCGCCGCGGCGAGGACACCACCACCGTGACCGGCTTCGCGCGCGCCGCCATGCGCGAGCTGGACCGGCGCGGCGTGCAGACCGACTTCCTGTTCGGCATGAGCGACCTCGGCCTGGAAGAAGCCAGGGACCGTTTCGGCGGCAACCTGGAGGCGCTGCAGGGGCTCGCGCACATCCGCGTGCGGACCCTGCCGAAGTTCGACCATTCGCTGTTCCTCGAGGAAAGCCGCGCGGCGCTCTGCGCCTACCTGGTGCGCTACATGGAGCAGCAGGCCGCGCGCGGCGAGGCGGCCGGCAGCGGCGAGCGCGTGGAGCTGGCCGACGCCGTGGCGGGCAGCGCGGGCGCCTGAGCCCGGCGCGGTTCAGTGGTTGTCGCCGGCAGCCGGCGCCGCCGCGCCCGCGTAGCGCTCGAGGAAGGCCGCGATCCTGGCGCGCGCGATCTGCGTGGCAAAGCCGCCCCAGTGATGGGCGAAGGCGTGGTCGGTGGCGCGCAGCAGGCAGGTTTCGTGCGGCACGCCGTGGCGGGCCAGCGCGTCGTCCAGCAGCCCGGCCTGCTCGGACGCGATCACGCGGTCGCTCAGGCCGATGAGCGTGATGGTGGGCGGGGTTTGCGCGCCGACGTGGCTCAGCGGCGACAGCAGGCGGTAGCGCTGCGGCTGCGCCGCGGGCGTGCCGCCGGCATACGCCCGCAAGGCGGCCCGTATGTGCGGCGGCGTGGCCGGCGCGTCGTGCAGCCGCGCCAGGTCGGCCGGGCCGAACAGGTTGACCACGCTCCTGACGGCGACCGGCCGCGCCGCGCACGACGGCGGCAGGCGCGCGTCGCCCGCGCTGTAGGCGGCCAGCGCGGCGAGGTTGCCGCCGGCGGAGCTGCCCATGATGCTGATGCGCGCGGGGTCGACGTGGTAGTCGGCCGCATGCGCGGCGACCCAGCCCAGCGCGCACTTGACGTCGCCGACCTCGTCCTGCCAGCGCGCATTCGGCGGCATGCGGTATTCCACGTCGAACACCTCGTAGCCGAGCCCGTTCAGCCAGCGGTTCCAGTCCGGCGTCATGCTGCGGTTGCCGCGCACCCAGCCGCCGCCGTGCACCTGCACGATGGCCGGGCGCAGCGGGCCGTCGCCGGGCCGGCCGCTGCGCCACACGTCCAGCACCAGCCGGGTGCCGTCGGCGGCGGTGCCGTAGACCACGCTGCGCGCCGGCTGCGCCGGGCCCTTGTTGACGTGGCGCGCATTGGCGAGATAGTCGCGCAGCGACAGCGGCACCCCGAGCGCGCGCGCCTGCTGCCACGTGGCGATGGCCGGGACCAGGCCCATCGCCGCAGTCAGGATGGCCACCACCGCGGACAGCGCCGCGGCCAGCCTGGCGCCGGCGCGCAGCGCCGCGTACCACGACACCGCCGCCGCGGCCGTGACCAGCAGCAGGTGCAGCGGGAACGAGAGCGCGAGCATCGGCACCAGGTAGGACAGCACCGCCCCGGTCCTGCCCGGCCCGCCCCAGTGCCACGGGATGAGCAGGCAGAGCGTCAGCGGTGCCGTGATCGCCACCAGGGCGCAGGCCAGCAGGGTCCAGGGCCACGTCCGGGCGCGGCGCGTCCCCAGGCTTGCGGTCTTGTGCATCGTTTTGTCTCCGCGATGTCGCGTGCCGCCAGCCGGTACCCCGGCATGGCCGGCACGGCTCAGAACTTGGTCCGGATGCCGAGCGTGGCGGCGAACATGCTGTCCTTGCCGCTGGCGAGATAGTAGCCGTTGACGAAGCCGCCCGCGGCGGTGTCCAGGCCGATGCCGGCGTGCTTCGCGTAGGCGCCGAGCACGTAGACGTTGGTGCGCCTGGACAGGCTGTAGTCGGCGATGAACAGCATCTGCCAGGGGTTCTTCGCGTTGGTGGCGGGCAGCCGGTTGAGGCTGGCGTTGGCGAGCTTGATGTCGTCGTAGTAATACGCCAGCGTCAGGTTCAGCGCCGGCGTGGCGAGATAGTTGGCGCCGATCCAGTACATGTTGTCGCGCATCAGCGTGGCGCCCGCGCCGTTCTTGTCCAGGCCCCAGCGCACGCCGCCCTGCAGCGTGAGCGCGCCGTTGACGTAGTTGCCCGCGACGCCGGCGCGCCGGAAGGTGCCGCTGTCGCCGGCCGCGGTCAGGGTCGGGTTGTACTGGTCGTAGGCGACGGCGACGCCGTAGCGGCCGAGCGCGTAGTTGAGCGCCGTGCCGTAGCCGGTGTCGCGGCGGAACTGGCCCGGCACCTCGCCCGAGGAGAAGATGCCGTTGCCGAAGGACCAGTGCGCCAGCGCGATCAGCGGGCCGACCTGGGCGGCGAACTTGGCCATGTTGTCCGAGCGCGAACTGTAGCCCCCGAGCGCGCCGGCCGGCTCGTATTTCGTGTACGCGGCCGGCGCGAAGTTGGCGAAGCCGTCGTAGATGGAGGTGCTCTGACGGCCGAAGGTCACGCGCCACGCGCCGTGGCCGCCGAGGCCGACCAGGGCCTGGCGCCCGAACAGGCGGCCGTTGAAGGCCAGCCTGCCGTCGTCGGCGGTGAAGCCGCTTTCCAGCACGAACAGGGCCTTGAGGCCGCCGCCGAGGTCTTCCTCGCCGCGCATGCCGAAGCGCGAGCCGGCCAGGTTGCCGGAGCTCATGCGCACCGTGTTGTGGCCGGCGCCGGTGGCGTAGCCGTTGGCGGCCGTGGGGACCTTGTCGGAAAAGTGGCTCAGGTATTCGATGCCGGCGTCCATCACGCCATAGAGGATCAGGTTCGACTGCGACTGCGCCTGCGCCGATCCGGCGATCAGCGCGGTGCCGCCGGTCAAGATGGCGTTGCGCAAGTGCTTGCATGCTTGGGGCTGCTTCATCCTTGTCCACTCCTTTTTTCCGGTTGTTGGCGACATGGATCGCCGGCCGCCGCGGCTGGCGCGCCGCGCG
>NZ_AQPL01000182.1:0-17811 GCF_000395345.1 Cupriavidus sp. WS
CCGCCGCGGCTGGCGCGCCGCGCGCCGGTCATGCGCCGCGCGGCGCGGCGCGGCGGCGGCACGTGACGCGCACGGCGCCGTCCGCGGCGGCCCAGATGCGGGCCCGCCCGCCGCGCCGGTCTTCCTCGCTGTGCCGCACCGGGCCGCTGGCGGTGATCTCCGCGCCGTGCGGAAACTGCGCGCGCGGCAGCACCAGCTCGGTCGGCGCCGGCACCGCCGCGTCGGCCTCGTACTCGACGACGAACAGGCCCGCGCCGCGCTCGAAGGACATCGCGCCCAGGCGCCCCTGCACCGCGCACGCATAGGGCCGCGCGAAGCCGGCCACCGCGCGGCCGCCGTCGCAGGCCGGGTCGGCCGGGTCGATCTGGTCGGCCGAGAAGATCGAGAGGTCTTCCTGGTTCCACTGGTCGCCGATGCGCGGGTCGTTGCGGTTGCCCGCCGTGTAGTTCCACTGCGTGGCGCTGAGCAGCAGCCGGTCCAGCGCCTCGTACATCAGCTCGAGCGCCACCGTGTGCGGCGCGAAGGCGTCGCGCCTGCCGGCGGCCCACTGCGTGTAGGCCAGGCCGTCGTCGAGATCGTAGGGAATGCCGAATTCGCCGATCAGCGTGGGCGCGCCGCCGCCGGGAAAGCGGCGCGCGGCGTCCCTGAGCGCGGCCAGTTGCCGCACGTGCCGCTCGCGCAGCGCCGCCGGCCCTTCGGCGCGCTCGCCGGTCAGCAGGTCGACGCTGGCGCCGGGGTCGAAGGTTCTGGTCATCACCAGCGCCAGGTCGTACCAGTGGCAGGTGTTGACCGACTGCGCCGGCATGCGCGCGGGATAGTCGCGCCCGGTGAGCATGCCGATCGGATCCATCTGCGCCATCAGCAGCCAGTCGGCGCGGTGGGCGCGGATGCGCGCCGCGGCCTGGGTGAAGAACGGCGCGAACACGTCCTCGGCGATGTCCAGCCCGCGGCCGTCGACGCGGTCGAAGGCGTGTTCGTCGAGCGGCACGGCGATGCCGTCGTCGAGCCGGTAGATGCCCGCGCGCTCGAACGGGCAGGCCGCGCCGTCGCGCCAGATCGGGCGGGCGGCCGCGTTGAGCACGCGGGTGGCGCGCGGCGCGGCGGCGCTCGAGGGGTCCAGCGGATTCGGCGGATTCAGCGCGACCTCGGTCGGGATGCCGCGCGCGGTCGCCAGCGCCGCGAGCGGCGTGACGACGGGCCCGGGCAGCGGCAGGCCGCGGTCGGTCGAGAGCGCCTGCCCGAGCCAGCCCAGCCCCGGCTCGTTGAGCATGTCGAAGCCGATCACGTGCGGCAGGTCGCGCACGCGCAGCGCGATCTGCTCGGCCGCGCCGAGGAAATGCTCCAGCAGGTAGTCCTGCACGTTGCGCCCCGCGATGCGGAAGTCCGGCGTCAGCCGGCGGCCGGCCCAGAACAGCGTCCACATGATGCCGTTGGCCGCCAGCCGGTAGTTGAGCGGCCAGCTCATGCGCGCATAGCCGGGCTGGAGCGGGCTGGCGTCGGCGAAGTCGAAGCGGTGCTGCATGACGTGCGCCGCGTCCGCGGCATCGAACGCGCGGCAGTCGAGCCCGACCGCCTCGAGCGTCCAGCCCGGCGCGCCGTCGCCGCCGCTCATGCGCGACCACGCATCCTGGTGGAGGTCGACGAACACGTACAGGCCATGCTCGCCCGCCTTGCGGCAGATTGCCGCGAAGTAGTCCAGGTAAGCGTGGTCGTACTGTCCGGGGCCGGCATGCTCGATGGCCTCCCAGGTGGCGAGCAGCCGCAGGCAGTTGAAGCCCCAGCCGCGGATGCGCGCGAGGTGCGCGTCCGCCTCCGCCAGCGGAAACGGGCGGCCGACGAACGAGACCTCGCGGTGGTCCGCGAAGTCGGTCGGGTACTGGGTGCCGCCGCGCGGATAGGGGACCTTGCTGTCGCCGCCGAGGTTCACGCCGCGCAGCAGGATCTGCCGGCCCTGGACATCGATGAATCGTTCGGCTTCGGTATGCAGGCGTGTCAGTGTCATGTCGTTCCCTGTCGTTCCCATGTTGGAGGTCGCAAGTTATTAACTTTCCAGTAGGTTAGTTTGTTTGCGCGAAAAGTACACATGGGGTTTACAATGGCACGCGGCAATTGCCCCCAAATCCGAAATCGGAGCCATCAGTGAAGCCCAGGAGAACGCGCGAGCACAGCACGTCCAACGCCGAGATGTCCGCGCAGACCAAGGCCGGGATCCTGAACGCCGCGATCGCGTGCCTGGCCGAGCTCGGCTACGCCGGCACCACGATTTCGGAAATTGCCGATCGCGTCGGCCTGACGCGCGCGGCCCTGATTTACCATTTCGAGAGTAAACACGCGCTGATGGCGGCCGTGATCGACGCCATCTACGACGAGATGGCGGCGCGCTTCGCCGCCGCGGCGCCGCCGTTCCTGGCGCCGCGCGAGCGCCTGCTGGCCTTGCTCGACTCCGCCGGCAACCACGCCTCGTCGGTCAACCAGATCGCGCTGCTCGAGCTGCTGCTCGCGGCGCGCCGCGACCCGGGCTTCCAGGCCGAGGTGCTGCCGGCCATCGCGCAGCGCGAGGCCGCGTTCGACGGCGCCTGGCGCGAGGCCATCGGCGGCCTGCCCAACGCGCCGCGCCTGGAGATGCTGCGCGACCTCAGCGTCGCGGTGCTGCGCGGCGTCACCATCGGCCGCTCGCTCGGCCATGACGTGGTCCGCATCGACCACCAGCTCGCGGAGCTGCGCCGCCTGTTCGTCGAAGCCATCACGCCCTAGGCGGCGGGCGCGCCGTTCAGGGTTTGTCCCGGTTGTCCATGATATTTACTAATGTGATAGTAAATTATCGACGGCGCGGTGGCGCCGCCGCGACCGCAGCCGCGGCCGGCCCCGTGCCGCCGCGGTCCGCTCATGCCGGCATGGCGCCGGCGCCATGACCGGAAATGCCACATGCCCGCACGATCCTCGCGTTTTCGTCCGGTAGTCCCGATTGCCGCGCTCGCCGCGCTCGCGGTGGTGGCCGCCGCCATCGGCATCGCCGGCGGCGGCGTCGCGTCGCTCGCCGGCACGCGCGCCGCGCCGGGCGGCCCGGCCGCTCCGCAAGCCATCGTCGGCGACGGTCTCCACGGCCCGCGCGGCATGGCGTGGATTCCCGGCGGCCGGTTCATGATGGGCAGCGACCACGAATTCGCGCAGGCCAACGAACGCCCCGCGCACGAGACGCGCGTCAGCGGATTCTGGATGGACGTGCATCACGTGACCAACGCCGAGTTCCGCGCGTTCGTGGCGGCCACCGGCTACGTCACCAGCGCGGAGAAGGCGCCCGGCTGGGACGCGCTCAAGGCCCAGTTGCCGGCGGGCACGCCGCGCCCGCCGGACGGCGCGCTGGTGCCCGGCGGGCTGGTCTTCGTCGGCACCGAGCGGCCGGTGCCGCTGCACGATTATTCGCGCTGGTGGCGCTTCGTCGCCGGCGCCGACTGGCGGCACCCGGACGGGCCCGGCAGCGCCATCGCGGGCAAGGACGACCATCCCGTGGTGCAGGTGTCCTGGCAGGACGCGCAGGCCTATGCGCGCTGGGCCGGCAAGCGCCTGCCGACCGAAGCCGAGTGGGAGTTCGCCGCGCGCGGCGGGCTGGAGCAGGCCACCTACGCCTGGGGCGACCAGTTCGCGCCGGGCGGCCGGCAGATGGCCAACGTCTGGCAGGGCCGGCAGCCGCAGCCGTTCCCGGTGGTCAGCCCCAGGGCCGGCGGCGCGGCCGGCACCAGCGCGGCGGGCACGTTCCCGGCCAACGGCTACGGGCTCTACGACATGACCGGCAATGCCTGGCAATGGGTGGCCGACTGGTATCGCGCCGACCAGTTCCGGCGCGTGGCGCGCGCGGGCCGTGTCGAGGCCGACCCGCGCGGCCCGGACCATAGCTGGGATGCCGCCGGCGTGCCCGCGCGCGCGCCGAAGCGCGTGATGCGCGGCGGCTCGTTCCTCTGCAGCCAGGACTATTGCCTGAGCTACCGCCCGAGCGCGCGGCAGGGGACCGACCCGGACAGCAGCATGTCGCACCTGGGTTTCCGGCTGGCGCTGGACGAGGCCGCGTGGCGGGCGCAGCGGGCCGCGCAACAAGCCGCACCACAGGTTGCACCACAGGCTGCACAACAGGCCGCCGCCGGCGGCTGAAGCGCGCACCGGCGCAGACCCCTCCGCCCCAACCAGCCGACACGGGAGGCATCACCGCATGAATCCACGCAACCGCATGAGGGCCGCGCGCGCCGGCCTGGCCCGCGCGCTGCGCCACGCCGCGCGCTGGGCCGCCCTGCCGCTGCTCCTGTGCGCGGGCACGCCGCACGCGCAGCCGCAGCCGCAGCCGCAAGCCCGGCCGAACATCCTCTGGATCACGGTGGAAGACATCACCACGCTGATCGGCGCGTATGGCGACCGCGCGGCCAGCACGCCGAACATCGACCAGCTGGCCCGCGAGGGCGTGCTCTACACCCACGCCTACCAGACCGCCGGCGTGTGCGCGCCCGCGCGCGCGGCCATGATCACCGGCACCTACCCGACCTCGGTGGGCGCGCACCACATGCGCACCGGCAGCGCGGAGCTGCCCGGCGGCGGCGCCCGGCCCCGGCCGGAAGGCATTCCCGCGAGCTATTCGGTGGTGCTGCCGCCGCAGGTCAAGGCGTTCCCCGAGCATCTGCGTAAGGCCGGCTACTACACCACCAACAACCAGAAAGAGGACTACCAGTTCGAGGCGCCCGTCACCGTGTGGGACGAAAGCGGCCCGGCCGCGTCCTACCGCAACCGCCCCGCGGGCAAGCCCTTCTTCGCGGTCTACAACTTCTTCCTGACCCACGAGGCGATGGTGGCCCTGCGCAAGGACGCGCTGCTGGCGGAGCCGGCCGCGGTGGCGGTGCCGCCGGTCTTCCCCGACACCGCGGCGGTGCGCGGCGACATCGCCCGCATGTACACCAATATCGCGCTGATGGACCGGCAGGTCGGCGAGCTGGTCCGCATGCTCAAGGACGACGGCGTGTACGACGACACCGCGATCTTCTTCCTGGCCGACAACGGCGGCAGCCTGCCGTGGATGAAGCGCGAAGTGCTCGAGCGCGGCACGCGCGTGCCGCTGATCGTGCGGCTGCCCGGCGGCCGGCGCGCCGGCACGCGCAGCGACGCGCTGGTCAGCGGCGTCGACCTCGCGCCGACCGTGCTGTCGCTGGCCGGCGTGCCGGTGCCCGGCTACATGCAGGGGCAGGCGTTCCTCGGCGGGCCGCCGGCGCAGGCGCCGCGCAAGTACGTATTCGCCGCGCGCGACCGCATGGACACCGAGTACGACCGCGTGCGCATGGTGCGCGACGCGCGCTACCGCTACCTGCGCAACTACATGCCGGACAAGCCGTATTACCAGAACCTGCGCTTTCGCCTGATGCTGCCGATGATGCAGGACATCCTGCGGCAGCGCGACGCCGGCACGCTGTCGGCCGCGCAGGCGGCGTGGTTCGGGCCCAAGCCCGCCGAGGAACTCTACGATGCCGAGCAGGACCCGTGGGAGCAGCGCAACCTGGCCGGCGACCCGCGCTACCAGGACAAGCTCGCCGAACTCCGGCAGGCCCTCGACGCCTGGACCATGCAGTACGGCGACCTCGGCGGCGTGCCGGAGCGCGACATGCTGGCGCGCATGTGGCACGGCGCGAGCGAGCCGCCCGCGACCGCCACGCCCGAGGTGATCGCGGTGGCCGACGGCGTGCGCATCGCGTGCGGCACCGACGGGGCGTCGATCGGCTACTGGATCGAGCGCGCCGCCGCGCCGCCGCCCGCCGCCCACATCGTGCAGAGCTGGGACTACGAGCGCCTGGCCGGCGAACTGTTCGGCGGCAACTTCGCCCGGCTCGGCGACAAGCGCCCGGCTGCGCCCGCGTGGACGGTCTACGGCGGCGAGGTCATCCCGCTCGCGCCGGGCGAGATCCTCCACGTCAACGCGATGCGCATCGGCTATCGCGCGGCGCGCGTCGACTACGCCGACGGCCGCGCGGTCGTGCCGCCGGCGCGCTGATGCGCGCGTCCTTATGCGTGCGTCCTTATCCGCCAACACAGGCAAGGGGGAAAAAACCATGACAATCCGTTCGCGCATGCGCACCGCCGCGCTGCTGGCCGCCGCGTTTAGTGCCGCGTTTGGTGCCGTGTTTGGCGCCACGTTTGCCGCCGCATCCGGCGCCGCGCCCGACGCGGCGCGGGCCGCGGCACAGACGCCCGCACGAGCGCTCGCACAAGCGCCCGCACGGACAGCCGCGCCGACGCGCCCCAACATCGTCGTGCTGGTCGCCGACGACCTCGGCTGGGGCGATCTCGGCAGCTACGGCCATCCGGTGTTCCGCACGCCCAACCTGGACCGCATGGCGGCCGAGGGCCAGCGCTGGACCAACTTCTACGTGAGCTCGCCGGTCTGCTCGCCGAGCCGCGGCGCCATGCTGACCGGCCGCGTCGAAACCCGCACGGGCCTGTACGGCGTGGTCAACACGGTGCAGATCGAGGACGATCCCTACGGCTTCCCGGACCGGGAGACGACCGTCGCCAGCCTGCTGCGCGATGCCGGCTACGCCACCGCCCTGTTCGGCAAGTGGCATCTCGGCGACGCGCCGCGCGCCTATCCGACCCGCCACGGCTTCGATTCCTGGTGGGGCACGCCGATGTCGAACGACGCCTACTTCATCGGCGGCGTGTCCACCAGCGAGCTGCGGCGCCGCTACGCGGCCGGCGAGTCGCCGCTGGCGCTGTTCTCGCTGTACTACGAGCAGGCCACCGCGAGCTTCCGCCATCCCAGGAGCGAGTACTGGAACCTGCCGCTGATCCGCAGCGAGCGGATCGCGAAGGCGGGCGGGGCCGGCTATCGCGACGAGGTCATCGAGCGGCCGATCGACCAGCGGCAGTACAACCGGCGGCTGACCGACCAGGTGGTTGGCTTCGTCGGCGGGAAGCACGACAAGCCGTTCCTGGCCTGGGTCGGCTACGAGAAGCCGCACCTGCCGCACCTGCCGGCGCCCGAGTTCGCCGGCAGCAGCAAGGGCGGCCCGGTGGGCGACGCCATCGCGGAGCTCGACCACAGCGTGGGGCGCGTGCTCGATGCGCTGCGGCGCAGCGGCAACGCCAAGGACACCGTGGTGGTCTTCGTCTCCGACAACGGCCCCTGGATCCTGTATGAAGACATGGTGGGCTCGGCCGGCATCCTGCGCGACGGCAAGGCATCCACCTATGAAGGCGGCGCGCGCGTGCCGGCGCTGTTCTGGTGGCCCGGCACGATCCGCCCGGCCGTGGTCGACGGCATCGGCGCGACCTACGACTTCCTGCCGACCCTGGTCGCGCTCGCCGGGGCGAGGCTGCCCGACGCGGCCATCGACGGCGTCGACCTCGGGCCGGCCCTGCGCGGGCGCGCGCCGAGCGCGCGCCAGGTGCTGCCGTACTACTACAAGGGCCGGCTGCAGGCGTGGCGCGACGGCGACTGGAAGCTCAATCTCTACGAGACAAGCGGACGCCCGGGCGGCCCGCAGCGCAAGCTGGACAAGCCCACGCTCTACCACCTCGGCCGCGATCCCGCGGAGAAATACGACCAGGCGGCGGCCGAGCCGGCCGTTGCCGAACGGCTGGCGCGCGCGGCGCTGGCCTTCGAGGCATCGATCGCCAGGGCCGAGCCGGAGTTCGACCGCGTCAATGCGGCATTCGCGGCATTCGCGCCGCCGGCGGCCGGCGGCGCGGAGCCGAAGCGGAGTTCAGACGGAGTCGAAGCGAAGTAACAGTGCAGCAGAAGTGAAATCGAAGCGCAACCGAAACGAAAAAGGAGACGAGGAACATGCAGAGGAAGATATCGCTCATGCAGTGCGCGGCCGCCCTGCTGGCATGCGCGGCCGGCGCGGCCAGCGCGGGAGACCTGAAGGTGGTGGTCCGCAACGTTCAGGGTAGCGAGGGCACGGTGCGCGTGGGACTGTTCAACAATGCCGGCGAGTTTCCGAAAGGCCCGCTGTTCCGGGGCCAGGAGCAGGCCGCCGCGCCGGGCGAGGTCGTCGTGATGTTCAAGGACCTGCCGGCCGGCGATTATGCGATCATCGCGTACCAGGACAGGAACGGCAACGGCGACCTCGACAAGAACGTCATCGGGATCCCGGTCGAGCCGCTGGGTTTTTCCCGCGGCGCGTGGATCACGAGCGGCCCGCCGGCCTTTGGCGAGGCGAAGTTTTCCTTCGACGGCGCCAGCCAGACCCAGGCCGTCGGGCTGCGCTAGGCGCGGCGGGGCGGGCCGCGCGGGGCGGCGCCGCATTGTTTCATGTTGGATCGGATCAGCAGCAGAGGAAGTTCATGACGGCAGAAATCAGCGGCCAGTGGGATTGCGTCTCGCAGACGCCCAACGGCGAGCAGCACTCGGTGCTCACCATCGTCGGCACCGGCGCCGGCACCTTCGGCGGCACCAACGCGAGCGAGAAGGCCTCGGTCGAGGTCACCGACGGCGAACTGGACGGCGACCGCGTGAGCTTCAGGATGAAGCTCACCTCGCCGCTGCCGCTGTCGCTCAAGGTGGAGGCCGTGCTGGCCGGCGACACGCTCGAAGGCACCATCGCCGCCGGCGTGTTCGGGCGCTTCCCGATGCGGGCCACGCGCAGGGCCTGAGCGCGCCCGCCGTGCCCGCCGCGCGCCGGCGCGGTCAGCGGCCCTGCACCACCTCCGCGTCCTGGTAGCGGTAGCTCAGGTAGCGGTACTTGCCGAAGTTGTAGTGCGCGCGGTACCAGCGGCCCTGCACGTTCAGGCCGTTGAACAGCACGCCCCTGACCTCGCCGCCGCCCTGCCGGATCGCCTTGCCGGCCGCCTCGAGCTCGTCCATCGTGGTGGCGTCCGCGCGCGCGACCATGAACACGGCGTCGGCCTTGGTGGCCAGGATGCCGGTGTCGGACGCGGCCAGTACCGGCGGCGTGTCGATCAGCACCACGTCGTAGCTCGACTTCAGCGCGGCGAGCAGCGAGTCCATCATCGGGCTGAGCAGCAGGTCGGCGGAATGCGTGGGCAGCGTGCCGGTGGGAATGAAGTCGAGCCCGGGCACCACCTGCCGGCGCACCGTGTCCTCCACCGGCGCGCCGTGCAGCAGCTCGGTCAGGCCGGGGCCGCGCGCGGTGTCGAAGCGGTGGTTGAGGTTGCCGCGGCGCAGGTCCGCGTCGATCAGCACCACGCGCTTGCCGCCGGCGGCCAGCACCGCGGCGAAGTTGGCGCAGATGAAGGACTTGCCCACGCCCGGCGAGGGGCCCGTGACCAGCACCACGGGATGGCGCGTGCCCAGCAGCGAGAACTGCAAGGCGGTGCGGAAGCTGCGCAGGCTCTCCATCGCCGGGTCCTCCGGCATGCGGCAGGCCAGCAGCGCGTTGGGTCCGCCCTGCGCCGCCAGGCGCGACTGCTCGGGGCTGAACGGGATCGTGGAGTAGACCGTGAAGCCGGTCTGGTTCTCGATGTCGTCGGCCTCGGACACGGCGCCGTCGAGCAGGTGGCGCAGGAACACCACGATCAGCGCGCCGGCCGTGCCGAGCAGCGCGGCGAACATCACCAGCAGCTTGCGGTCGGGCCGCACCGGCTGCAGCGGCACCTCGGCCGGGTCGACCAGGCGCGCGGTGCCGACCTTGCTGGCCTTGGTCAGGCGCAGTTGCTGCGCGTCGTTGAGCAGGGTCTGGTACATCTCGGTGCTGACCTTGACGTCGCGCATCAGCCGCACCACGTTCTGCTCCACCTCGGGCAGCTTCTGGATGCGCGTGGTCACGGCGGCCAGCGCGGTGTTCAGGCTGCCGATCTGCTCGTCGATGATGCCGATGCTCGGATGGTTGCCGGTGAAGCGCGTCACCAGTTCCTGGCGCTTCTGGCGCAGCTCCTGCAGGCGGGTCTGGAGCTGCACCGACTGCGCCAGGATCAGCCGCGACTCCTCGGTCAGGTCGATGGTGCCGCGCTGGTTGCGCAGCGCGTTGTAGCGCGTCTCGGCGGTCTCCACCTGCTGCTTGACCTGCGGCAGCTGCTGCTCGAGGAAGGCCAGCGATTTCTCCGCCTCCTCCGCCCGGCGGCGCACGTTCTGGTCCACGTACTCGGTGCCGATCTCGTTGAGCGTGGCGGCGATCAGGTCGGGGTCGGGGCCTTCGAGGGTGATGCCGATCACGCCGCTGGACTTGCCGCGCTCGGAGATCTGCAGGGTCTGCTGCAGCATGGCGATCGCGTTGGCGCGCGGCACCCGCGTCACCGTGAATTCGGCGCCGGGCCGCGCGTCGAGCTCGGCCACCACGATCTCGACGTTGCCGCGCGCGGTCGGCGCCAGCAGCGGCTGGCCCACGGTGCCGGTGGCGCCCTTGTCGTCGCCGTCGACGGCCAGGCGGTAGCGCTGGCCGTCGAGCGCGGTGATCCGCATGCGCTTGCCTTCCAGGCGCGCCGGCACGTCGAGCCGCGTCACCGCGATGTGCTCGTCGCCCCAGACGAAGCCGCCCCAGCCGAACAGCCCGGGCTCGGACAGCCCCGGGTTGTAGCGCGCCAGCGGCTGGCCGATGAGCGGGAAGTAGCGCGGCCGCGCGTCGATGAACAGGCGCAGGTTGTCCACCGCCTTGCCCACCACCATGCGCGAATGCAGCAGCTCGATCTCCGCCGACGCGGCCGGCTTGACCTCGAACACGGGCGCGATGCTGGCGGCGAGCTTGCCGCCGGCGTTGCTGTTGCCGGTGTCCTCCACCTGCACCACGATGTCGGCGCGGTAGACCGACCTGGTGAAGAACGCATAGGTCGCGCCCAGCAGGAAGATCGTGCCGGCCACCGCCACGAAGGTCCAGCGGTAGCGCACCAGGATGTCGAGATAGCCGGTCAGGTCGATCCCTTTCTCCCGGGCCGGGTGCGGCGAGCCCGGCAGTATGTCGTGCGGATTGATCGTGTTCATGCTACCTCCCCGTGGTATGGATCCCGTGCCATGGCGCGAATCCGCTCCGACCATGTGTCGACGCCCTGTCCGACGAGCCCGAGCACGATCCGGAACATGTTCTGCGAACAGCCGTAGGGGTCGGGTACGTCAGCGTGCATGAACTCGCAAAGCCGGTAGATCTTGCCGCGTGCCTGCGGAAACTGGCGCTCCAGCGCCTCTCTTTGTTCTGTGTCCATCACCAGCACCAGGTCGGCGCCGCTGACCATGCCGCCGTCCAGCGCGCGCGCGCGGTGGCCGGACAGGTCCAGCCCCTGCTCGGCGAGCAGCCGCACGGCATGCGGGTCGGCCGCGGCGCCCTCCAGCGGCGCCAGCCCGGCCGAGGCGATCGCGCATCCGGGCAGCGCGTCGCGCAGCAGGTACTGCGCCATCGGGCTGCGGCAGGTGTTGCCGATGCACACGACCAGGATCGAGCGGATCATGGCATCTACTTGATGGCCGTGGCCGAGCCGATGACCGGGCCTGTCGACGGAATCAGCAGGTTCATCACGCGGCTCCAGCGCACCAGCTCGCGCGCGTCCACGTAGACCACGTCCTTGGCCTCCAGCTCGAAGCCTTCGGCGATGGCCAGCGCCACCGGCGAGGTGCCGTCGAGGTGGTAGACCTTGGGCTTGCTGTCGGTGTCCTTGCGGATCACGAAGATCTGCTCGGCGTTGGCCGAGCCGGGGTTGACGCCGCCGGCGTCGCCGAGCGCCTCGTTGAGGGTCATGCGGCCGTTGCGCATGAGCAGCGTGGTGGGGCGCACGACTTCGCCGGTGACGAAGATCTTGCTGTCCTCGCGCTGCTCCACGCGCACGATGTCGCCGTTCCTGAGCAGGATGCGCGACGGGTCCACGCCGCGCGCCAGCAGCGCCGGGATGTTGATGCGCCAGCTGCGCTCGCCGCGCGTCAGGCGGATGCGGCTGTTGTCGCCGGTCAGGTTGACCACGCCGCCGGCGCGGTTGAGCGCCTCGATCAGCGTCATCGGCGCGTCGTCGATGGGCAGCATGCCGGGCGTGCGCACTTCGCCGTCGACGTAGACGCGCTGGCTGCGGAAGGCCAGCACGCGCACCGTCATCTGCGGGTCGCGCACCACGCGCGAGAGCACGCGCGCGATCTGGTCGCGCACCTCGTTGGCGGTCTTGCCGGCGACCTTCATCACGCCGGCGTAGGGAAACTGGATGTCGCCCTGGGCGCTGACCACGTAGCCGGGCACGTTGGCGCCGCCGCCCACCGCCGGGATCTCGTAGGCCGCGCCGATGCTGTAGGTCTGGTTGGGGAACACCAGCTCGGGGTGGTCCCACACCACCACCGAGACGATGTCGCCGGGGCCGATGCGGTAGGGCTCGGGCGTGGCGAACAGTTCGTCGATCTTGTCGAGCTCGCGCTGGGCCACGTTGCGCTGGTTGCGCACCAGGTCGAGCGTGATCGGCGTGATGTCCGGCGTCGCGTCGGGGCCGACCGCGGTCACTGGCGCCTTGGCGTCGAAGTGCATGCCCGGCGAACTCGCGCACGCGCCCGCCAGCAGCGCCGCGCACAGCATGGCGAACGCGGCCAGCGGGCGCCCCGCGCGGCGCCGGCCATGCGCCTGTCCGCTCCGTGGTTCATCCCGCTGTTCGTCCGTGCCCCGCGCTTCCTGGTCGATGGTCTCGTTCACGGCAGCCTCCCCGCTCTGACGGGCCCGGCGCAACGACTGCGACAGTCCCCCGTGTTGTCATCCTAGGACGCCCGGCACCTCCCATCGGTGCGCTGTCCCACATTGGCGGGGGCTCGCGGAACCGGCGCAAAGCGGCGCCGGGCAAGGCGCGGCGGGCCGCGCGGGGGGACGCCGGCGGGCGGCTGGCGATGATCGATTGGCGGCTCGCGACGACAGAATGGCGAGGCCCAGAAGCACGGCGGGAAGCGCCGCCGGACAGACCCGGCCGCGCTTCCCGCGCGGGCGGCGCGGCGCGGGCGCTAGCGCATCGCCGAGGCGCCGGCGCCATACTCGGCGGCGGCGCGCACCGTGGCGCGCGGCGCGGCGTCATCGCCGCTGACCCACTCCAGCGAGGCGCCGCGCTGGAGCGCCGCGTAGACCGCCTCGCCCTTGTTGCGCACCTTGAGCCGCTGGTACAGCGTGCAGGCGTGGCTCTTCACCGTGGCCACCGAGATATTGAGCATGCGGCTGACGGTCTTGATCGGGTGGCCGCGCGCGAGCAGCACCAGCACCTCGTACTGGCGCGGCGTGATCTGCAGCATCTCGGCCTCGTCGTAGGCGGTCTCGCCGTGGCTGCCGGCGTCGCCCGCCGGCGCGCCCTGGCGCGCCACGGCGGCCAGCGAGTCGCGCGAGCACGGCGTGGCCTGGATGCGCCCGCCCGCCGGGCCGCAGGCGGCGCCCTCGGCCAGCGGCGCCAGCACCGGCACGCGCCCGCCCGGCGGATAGCCGCCGACCGGCACGCCGGCCTGGCGGCCGCCGACGCCGCGCACGTGCTGGCCGCCCACCATCGCCAGCCGGATGCCGGCCTCGAGCACGGCCAGCGAAGCGGACTTGGGCAGGCAGCCGCAGATGCCCTGCGCCATCGCCAGCGCCGGGATCTGCAGGGGCAGGACGTCGGCGAGCAGCAGCAGGCGCTCGGCGCTGAGCACGGTGCGCACCTTGTTGAGAAGCTGCCAGCCGGTATCGGTGTCGGCCGGCATGCCGAACACGAGGAGGTCGCAGTGATTGCCGTCGAGCAGGGCGACGTCGGCCGGGTCGACGGTGATGACGTGGTCCACGCCGTGGATGCGTTCGAGCATCTGCAACAGGCCCAGACGCAACAGAGGATGACCCTCGATGAGCAGCGCGTTCATGTTCTTATTCCCCCGTTTGATTGCGGCAGGAAACAGGTTGAACGCAGCGGAATATGGACCTGCACGACCCAAGCTGCTGGCTTGCGTCGCCCCGATTTATCCCCGTACTACCGTCAGGCCGGTCCCGCTCGTCTTTATTTGTCGGAACCTGACTGCATGCCGGAAGGCTGACCCCCTGAACCCACCCCAAATGCCATTCGTCTTAAAACGAATTAAGGTCATCTTATGGTCTGCTTTGCGTTAAATCAAGTTGCTTTGCCGGCGCCCGGAAGGGGGTGGAGGCATTTCCTTTCATCATCCGGAAAGCCTTGGTGGAAGCCGGATGGCGGGGTACCCGAAAGGGTGAGGCATATTCAAAAAGATTAAGTTTCAGCGGTGAAACAGTAATTCCGCGATTATGTTTCACCGCTGCAACGGATAGACCGCCGGAACGGGATTTTCAAAGCGCGCGGCGCGGCCGCGGCGGTGGCCTGACACAGATCTGAAACTTGTCCCCGGGGTGGAGCGTGGCGCATCCGCGCCCCCGCGGCGGGCTCCGCGCCCGTGCCGCCGCGCGACGCACGGATGAGAGTCATATCAGCCATCAGGATGAGGGGGATGGCCGCGCTCCCCCGGTGTCGGCGTGCTCGCGGACCGCCGCGCCGGCGCGGCCCGCGCATGCGGCGGCGCCGCTACCCGCACTCCCCGCACTCCCCGCACTCCCCGCGCCGCATCGCGGCATGCCGCACCGCAGCGTGTGTGCCAACGAACAGAACCCGCCCCACCGCCCCGGCATCCTCGATGCAACGCAGGCCGCTGGCCCCGCCGCCGACGGCGGGACACGGCGGCGCATCCGTTCGCGGCGGCTTTTTCCTTTCCCGAGGTTCCCATGACAGCAGACACGGTGCAGGACCGCATCAACCGGCACGCCTGGCGCAGCTGGGGCGCGCGGCGGTGGTTCGGCACCGCCAGCGACTGGACCGATCCCGGCGAGGCCGCCGCCATCGCCTGGGTGGCCGACCAGGTGCGCGGCCAGCCGATCCTCGACGTGGGCGTGGGCGGCGGGCGCACGGTGCCGCCGCTGCGCGCGCTCAGCAGCGACTACACCGCGGTCGACTACATGCCCGAGATGGTCGCGATCTGCCGGCGCAACCACCCGGGCGTGCGCGTCGAGCAGATGGACGCGCGCGACATGGCGGCGCTGCCCGACGGCCACTTCGCGCTGGTGATGTTCAGCTTCAACGGCATCGACGCGGTGGACCACGCGGGCCGCGAGGCCATCCTGCGCGAGTTCGCGCGCGTGCTGCGCCCGGGCGGGCTGGTGCTGTTCTCCACGCACAATCTGCGCGGGCCCAGCTACCGCGAGAATCTCTCCAAGTTCCTGCGCCTGCCGCGCCTGTCGGCCAACCCGGTCGCGGTGGGCGTCGACGCCGCGCGGGTGCTGTGCAACCTGCCGCTGGCCACCTTCAACTACCTGCGCCACTCGCGCCTGAACCGCGAGTTCGACGGCTACGCGATCCGCGTGTGCGCCGCGCACAAGTTCGGCATCGTGATCTTCTACACCGAGCTCGAGGCGCAGCGCCGCGCGCTGGCGCGGCTCGGCCTGCACACCGAAGTGGTGTTCGGCAACGTGGACGCGGCGCCGCTGCGCGACGGCCAGGATCTCGGCGAGGTCTACTGGTTCCACTTCATCGCGCGCAAGGCGGCCGGCGCCGCGCGGCAACCGGCGGGCAATGAGCGGGCGGTGAACGAGCAATGAGCCGGCCATGAAGCTCCTGCACGTCATCTCGTCGATCGATCCCGGCGGCGGCGGCCCCATCGAGGGCGTGCGCCAGTTGCGCGCGCCGCTGCGCGAGCGCGGCGTGCAGGTGCAGGTGTGCTGCGGCGACGCGCCCGATGCCGCGTGCGTGCGCGACAGCGAGCTCGACGTGATCGCGCTGGGGCCGTCCACGCTCAAGTACGGCTTCAACCGCCGCATGGTGGCGTGGCTGCGCGCGCACGCCCGCGACTACGACGCGGTGGTGGTCGAGGGGCTGTGGCAGTTCCACGCGCTCGCCGTGTGCCTGGCGCTGCGCGGCCAGCCGGTGCCGTACTTCGTCTTCGCGCACGGCATGCTGGACCCGTGGTTCCGCCAGCACTATCCGCTCAAGCACCTGAAGAAAAGCCTCTACTGGCTGCTCGGCGACTACTGGGTGCTGCGCGGCGCGCGCGCCGTGCTGTTTACCTCCGGCGAGGAGCGGTTGCGCGCCAGCGGCGCGTTCTGGCCCTACCGCTGCCATGAAGTGGTGGCCACCTACGGCACCGCGCGGCCGCCGCAGGATGCCGCGCGGCTGCGCGCGGCGTTCTTCGCCGCCTTTCCCGCCGCGCGCGGCAGGCGCAACGTGCTGTTCCTCGGCCGCATCCACGAGAAGAAGGGCTGCGACCTGCTGGTCGAGGCGTTCGCCGGCGTGGCCGCGCAGCATCCGGCGCTGCACCTGGTGATGGCCGGCCCGCAGGACGCGGCCCTGCGCGCCGCGCTGGAGCGGCGCATCGCCGCGCGCGGGCTGGCGGCGCGCGTGACGTGGACCGGCATGCTCGCCGGCGACCTCAAGTGGGGCGCGTTCCACGCCGCCGAAGTCTTCTGCCTGCCCTCGCACCAGGAGAACTTCGGCGTGGCGGTGGCCGAGGCGCTCGGCTGCGGCGTGCCGGTGCTGATCTCCGACAAGGTCAACATCTGGCGCGAGATCGTCGGGGAGGGCGCGGGCCTGGCCGGCCCCGACACCGAAGCAGGCACCCGCGCCTGCCTGCAGCAGTGGCTGCGCATGGACGCGGCCGCGCAGGCCGGCATGCGCGCGGCCGCGTCGCGGGCCTTCTGCGGGCATTTCCAGGCCGAGCGCGCGGCGCAGCGCCTGCTCGAGATCATCGGCAGCGAGGCCGCCGGCATTCCCGCGGCGGCCTCCGCGGTGGCGGGCTGACGCCATGCAGCCCGGCACCCACTTCCGCTTCGCGCCCGGCCGCCTGGCAAGCCTCTTCCACGTGGTGTGGGGCCAGGTGCTGCTGGCCTTCGTCGCCATCGCCGGGGTCCGCGTCTACACCGAGCTGCTGGCTACTACGGAGTTCGGTTACGTCATGCTGGCCCTCGGCGGCTACACGCTGCTGGACGGCCTGGTCGTCATGGCGTTCAGCCAGACCCTGGCGCTGTACTGCAGCCGCCAGAAGGAGGCCGAGGCGCGCCGCAGCCTCGCCGCCGGCCTGTACCTGGCATGCCTGCGGTGGTGGCTGATGCTGTCGCCGGTGGTGGTCGCGGGCGTCGCGGCCTTCTGCCTGCTCACCGGCCGGGGCGGCATTTCCGCCATCCTGCTGAGCCTGTCCACCTGCCTGTACCTGGCCGCCGAAACCGCCAAGGCGGCCATGACCACCCTGCTGAACGTCGACAGCGAGCATGCGCGGTTTTCCGCGTGGATCGTGGCGGAGGCCTGCGTCTGTTTCGCCGCCGTGACCGGCGCGCTGTGGTTCGGGCCGCGCGACGCAGCCACGTTCATCCACGCCTACGTCATCGCCAAGATCGCCACCACGGTTTTCTTCCACCATCGCTTCTACGGCGGCAGGTTCTTCCTTTCGGTCGACCGGAGCGTGCTGTCGGCGTGCCGCGCCGAGGCCTTGCGCTACGGCCTGCCGTTCAGCGTGATGGCCGTCATCGGCTGGCTCGGCAGCTACGTCGACCGCTACATCCTGAACTTCGCCGCGGCGCCCGGCACGGTCGGCGTCTATGCGGCGGCGGCCGGCACCATCGGCCGCCCGTTCGCCATCAGCGGCGCGATCCTGTCCAACTATTTCCGGCCGATCCTGTTTCGCCTTACCTCGCAGGACAACGCCGCGCAGGCGCAGGCGGTATTCCGCGCGTGGTGCGCGGCCGCCGCCTTCACCGGCGTCATGGGCATGCTCGGCGTCCATTACCTGGGCCCCCATCTGCTGCCGTTCCTGCTGGCCAGGCCCTACCGCGAAGGCGCGGTCACGATCATGCTGATCCTGTCGCTGGGGTTCTCCGCGACCATCGTCTGCCATGCGCTCGACAACATGATCTTCGCCGGCGGGACGAG
>NZ_AQPL01000183.1:0-4728 GCF_000395345.1 Cupriavidus sp. WS
GGCGGGAGGAGCCGTTCGCTGGTGATGCCGCAGGTCGGCTCGGTGGTGGTCGGGGTGGTGGCGGTCGTGATCCTCGCGGGCCTGCATGGCGCGGTCGGCGCGGCGATCGGCAAGGTGGTGGGCGACGTGGCCAAGGTGCTGCTCACGGCGCTGCTGCTGGCGGCGCGCCGGCGCCAGGCCGGCAAGGCCGAAGCCTGCGGAGTGGCGCCATGAAGATCGCCATCGCGACCACCACGGGATTCCATCTCGTCCACCTGGCGCGCGAGCTGATCGCGCGCGGCAACGACGTGACCTACTACTCGTCCCATCCCCTCTACCGCATCGTCAGGGATGGCGTTCCGCGGCGCCATGCCCGCGCCCAGTTCGCGGCGCTCCAGCCCTTCGCCACCGGCGCGCTGCAGCGCGTGCTGCCCGCGCTCCAGGGGCGCTGCGTGGAAACGATGCTGGAGCGGATGGACGAGCAGGTCGCGCGCCGGCTGGAGCCCTGCGACGTGTTCATCGGCCTGTCGGCGATGATGGACAAGTCGGGCGAGGCCGCGCGGCGCATGTACGGCGCGCGGGTGGTCGCCGACCGCGGTGCCATGCACGTGCTGACCCAGCGCGCGCTGACCGCGCACAACGGCGTGTCGACGCTGTCCGAGCGCTACGTGCGGCGCGAGCTGCGCAGCTACGAGGTGGCCGACTATGTCGCGCTGCCCTCGAGGAACTGCGTGCGCAGCTTCGTCGAGCACGGCGTGCCCGAGCGCAAGCTGTTCCTCAACCTGTACGGCGTCGACCTGGCGCGCTTCATGCCGACGCCGCGGCCCGCCGGCGACTTCACCGCGATCTTCGTCGGCAACTGGTCGCGCACCAAGGCCGTGGACATCATCTGCGCCGCCGCGCGGCGGCTGCCCGACGTGACCTTCCTGCACGCCGGCACCGCCGGCGACTGCCACATGCCGCAGATGAAGAACCTGCGCTCGCTCGGGCACGTTCCCAACGGCATGCTGCGCGAGACCTACGCGAAGGCGCACGCCCTGCTGCTGCCGTCGCGGCAGGACGGGTTCGGCATGGTTATGCTCGAGGCGCTGGCCTCGGGGCTGAGCGTGATCGCGAGCGAGAAGACCGGCGCGCCGGACATACGCCAGAGAATATCGAACAAGCACGCCGTGGAGATCGTCGAGGCGGAGTCGGTCGAGAGCCTGGTCGGCGCGATCACGCGCACGCGGCAGCGGGTCTGCGCGCAGCCGGCGCATGAACCGCGCCACCTGATGAGCGACGCGGACATCGCCTACTTCGGCTGGCAGGCCTACGCGCGGCGCTATGCGGCATTCATCGCCGCGATCGGCGGCGCCGGGGAGGGGGCGTGATGCCGCCGGTCGCCATCATCGCCGTGTACTTCGGCCGGCTTCCCTCGTATTTCGATCTGTGGCTGACCTCCTGCCGCTTCAATCCGGGGTTCGACTGGCTGGTGTTTACGGACTGCGACTGGCGCGCGTTCGACATCCCCGCCAACGTGCACATGCACGCGCTCACGCTGGACGAGTTCAGGCGGGTGGCGGCCGACGCCCTGGGCATACCGGTGCGGTTCGGCTCGCCGTACAAGGTGTGCGATTTCCGGCCGGCCTACTGGATGCTGCTGCCGCTCGCGGGCCGGCCATACGCGTACTGGGGGCATTGCGACCTGGACATGATCTTCGGGCGGCTCGACCGCTTCATCTGTGCCGACATCCTCGACGGCGCCGAGAAGATCTTCTCGGTCGGCCACCTGACGCTCTACCGGAACTGTCCCGAGGCGAACTTCATGTTCCGGCGCCATCACCCCGAACTGAACTGGGTCGAGATTCTCTCGGACGAGCGCCACCGCGGCTTCGACGAGCACATCGGCGTCAACCGGATCTGGTGCTATCACGGCGGCCGGACCTACGTGGACGAAACCATCATCGCCGACCTCGATCCCCACGTCAGGCGGCTCGAGTTCGTCAACGCGCTGCGCAACCGGCGGCAGCAGCTTTTCTATTTCGACCAGGGCAAGGTCCTGTGCGGCGTCTACTCGGGAGGGCGGTGGAGCACCAGCGAATACATGTACGTGCATTTCCAGAAGCGCGCGATGGCCAGGCGCAGCTGCGACCCCTACGCAAGCCGCTTCGCCATCGCGAGCGACGGCTTCGGCGGGCTCGCGGCGGTGCCGCCGGGCAAGGACCTGATCCGCGAGTACAACCCGGCGCGTCTCGCGGATCTTTCGAAGGAGCTGCCGCACCGGGTCAGGCGGCTGATCAGGAGCGTCAGGGGCAAGATCGCCTGAGGACGGGCGCGCCGTGCCGAGGGCGGCAGGGAACCGCCAGCGGGCATCCGCCGCGCCCGGCGATATGAATCGACATCACAATGACAGGTGTCCCATGAGAATGGATGCGAAATTCATCAGTGTCGTCATGCCGGTGCACAACGGCGCCCGCTATCTCGCCGAGGCGGTCGACAGCGTGCTCGGGCAGTCGTATGCCAACTTCGAGCTGATCGTCGTCGACGACGGCAGCAACGACGAGACCAGCCAGATCCTGGCGGGCTACCGCGATCCGCGGCTCGTCGTCGCCAGGCGGGAGCGGCTGGGCCTGGTCGGCGCCCTGAACGAGGGGCTGCGGCTGACCCGCGGCGCCTACATCGCGCGCATGGATGCCGACGACATCTGCGAGAACACGCGCCTGGAGGTCCAGGCCGGGTTTCTCGACAGCCACCCGGACATCCACCTGATCTGCACCGACATCACCACCATCGACATGAACGGCCGCGTCATCGGCAAGGAAACCGAGCGCGGCCTGACCAGCCGGGCGCTGGCCAACGCCCTGCTGTTCCGGGGCAAGATCAAGCCGATCATCCATCCGTCGGTGATGATGCGGCGCGAGGTGTATCTGCGCGTGGGCGGCTACCGCAATTTCGTCGGCGCCGAGGACTCGGACTACTGGCTGCGCTGCGTCGACGATTTCGAGTTCGCGCGCCTGCCGGAGCCGCTGCTGCGCTATCGCATCAACGTCGACGGCATCTCGTTCAAGCGGACCAGCCAGCAGGTGCTCAGCGCGATGCTCTGCGCCGTCACGCACAGGGTGAGCTCGACGACCGGGGTGGACATCTACGAGACGCGCTCCGATCTGTGGTCGCTGGCCGAGACCCTGCTGTCCGCGGAGGATCTCCTGCCGCCGACGATCAGGTCGATCGACCACTTCCGCGACTTCAAGTGGGCCCTGCGGCGCGGCTCGCCGGCGGCGGCCTACCGCGCCTTGCTGCGCGGCATGCTGGACAGCGGCCTGCTGCTGATTCCCTACGTGCACATGAAGCGCCTGACCGGCGCGGTGGACGCTGTCACCGGCATCATCGAAGCCAAGGTGCTGAAGGCCTGACCATGCTTCGTCAACGCTGACGCGGAGGTAACGATGGACATCGCCATTGGCTCGCTGTATTTCGCGGTCTGCATCACCCTGCTGGTCCGCATGCTCTCGCGGGGCTCGCTGCTGTCGATCCATCTCGGCCTGCTGGCCCTGTTCTCGATCGGCTACATGATCGTGCCGCTGCTGATGAAGACGGAGTCGCTGCTCGCGCCGTTCGACCCCGAGACCATCGCGGTGGCGCTGTCCATCCACTTCCTCTACTTCCTGTCCCTCCTGCTGGGGTTCGCCTGCGTGGCCGCGGCGCGCAACATCCGCACCTTCTCGGCGCCGCGCCTCGATACGCTGATCGACACCCACCGCGGGCTGCTCTTTTGCACATGCTTCGTTATCTATGTGATCTATTTCTTCACCAACGACCTGACCAGCTATTCGTCGGACGATTTCGAGCGGTTCTTCCACGAGCGCAGCCCCTACTCCGCGCTGATCGCGGCGGTGGCGGGCTATGCCCAGGCGCTGATGGCCGTGACCTTCGCGCTGAGCGCGCAGCGCTCGTCCCGCCTGGCGCGGCTCGCGATGGGGGCCGGCTTCGCCGTCATACTCGTTTTGCTGCTGTCCGCGGGGCAGCGGCTGGCGGTGCTGGCGCCCTGCATCATGCTGTTCGTGGCATTCGCCAACTTCGGCCAGAAGCGCAAGGCCTTCAAGATCCTGGCCGGCTCGGTGGCGATCCTGCTGCTGCTCAGCCCGTTCGCGGTCTATCTGCGCGAAGCCAGCACGCTGGCCACCGGCAAGGCCAAGATCCTGGAGGCCGCCTCGGGCTTCAGCTACGGCGACAGCACCGCGGGCACGGCGCTCAAGTCGATCGCGGAGCGGGCCGACCTGCTGGTCAACACCATCCACCTGAAGACATACATCGACCATCACGACTACGTCGGCCCCGAGTACTACTATTCGGTGCTGATCAGTCCCGTTCCCCGCCTGCTGCTCGGGGAAAAGCCCTATCCGGTCAGCTCCGACGGCACCATAGACGGCGAGATATCCAATCTGGCGTGGCGCATCATCGTCGGCTGGTCCACCGGCAGCCTGACCGCGTTCGGCGCGATCACGGCGTACCGGCAGGGCGGCTGGCTGGTGCTGATCATCGACGGCCTGCTGGCCGGCGCGCTGGGCGCCTACCTGTGCCGGAAGCTGGCGGGAGGCGGCGGCGTCGGCGGGATGTTCTACGTCATCATCCTGCCGATCATCGCCGTCAAGCGGGTGCCCGCCAGCCTGATGGAGGCGCTCGCGGACATCCTGCCGATGCTGCCGGTATTCCTCCTGCTCGTGGTGCTGGACCGGGTGCTTCAGGGGCGGGCCCGGCGGCGCGCCCGCC
>NZ_AQPL01000184.1:0-17699 GCF_000395345.1 Cupriavidus sp. WS
GGCCCGGCGGCGCGCCCGCCGGTACGGGTACAAGGCGGCGCCCGGCTTCGGCGCGCGGCCCGGCCCGGCCGCGGCCATCCCGGTCGCGCCGGCTAGTGTGGCCAGCGCCGCGGCACGCGAACCGACCCTGCCGGCGGGGCAGTGAGCCCCGGCGGGCCGGCATCGCGCGCGGCGCGGTGTCGTGAGTCGGCGTGGGCCGGTGTGAGTTGGCGTGAGCCGATGCTATTCCTGGCTCACGCGCGCGGCCGCGGAAGTCTGCGCGGGTTGCGGCCGCGCCAGCGCGAACAGCGCCTTCTCCAGTTCGCCGAGCACCATGTCGCGGTCCAGGTGCTGCTCGGCCCAGCGGCGCCCGGCCGCGCCCAGGTGCGCGCGCAGCGCGGGCTGCGCCGCCAGCGTGCCGATCGCACCGGCCAGCGCCGCGGCGTCGCCGGGCGGCACCAGCACGCCGCATTGTGCCAGCGCGCGGCCAAGCTCGGTGGCCGGCTGCGCCGTGGCGACGACGGGCCGCGCGCTGGCCAGCATGCCGGTCAGCTTGGACGGCATCACGAGGTCGGCGGCGCCGGCGCGCTGCGGCAGCAGGTGGATGTCGGCGGCGCACAGCAGCGCGGCGAACATGGCGGCCGGCTGCAGCGGCAGGAAGCGCACGCGCGGCAGCCCGGCGCAGTCCGCCTCCAGTGCGGCGCGTCCGGCGCCGTCGCCGCAGAAGACGAAGTGCAGCGTGTCGTGGTCCTTCAGCAGGCGCGCGGCCGCGGCCATGACGTCGAGCCCCTGCTTGGCGCCCATGTTGCCGGCGTAGAGCGCGAGCACGGCGCCGGGCGGCAGTTCGAGCATGCGCCGCGCCAGCGTGGCGTCGGCGCCGCCGGCGGCGCCGATCTCGCGCAGGTTGACCCAGTTGGGCAGCAGCGCGGCGCGCTGCGCCGCGGCGCCCTTGCCGCGCGCCAGCGCGACCATCGCCTGCGAGATCGACGAGACCCGGTCGAAGCGCGCCATCAGGCGCTGCTCCACGCGCCGCGCCAGGCGCTGCAGCCAGGGCCGGCGCAGCAGCCCCAGCGCGAAGGCGGCGTCGACCTCGTAGTCCTGCACGTGCAGCCAGGTCTTGCAGCCGCTCCAGCGCGCGAACAGCAGCGCGGCCGGCGCGCACATCAGCGGCGGCTCCACCACGAACAGCACGTCGGGGCGCCAGCGCAGCTGCAGCATCAGGCTGGGCAGGCTGGACACGGCGAAGCTGGCCAGATGCAGCAGGCGCGCGAGGCCGGTGGGCCGGGCCGGCACCCACAGCGGCGCGCGGAACACCTCCACCCAGCGGCGGCGCTCGCGCCGGTACCGCCAGGCGCGGTAGCCCTCGGCCACGCGCCACGCCGGGTAGTACGGCGGCGCCGTGACCACGCGCACCTCATGGCCGCGCGCGGCCAGCCATTCGGCCTGCTCGCAGGTGTACTTGCCGATGCCGGTCAGCTCGGGCGCGTAGTTGAGGCAGTACATCAGTATCTTCATGGCGCGGCGTCCCCGGCATGGTGATGTGGCGGCGCGCGTCAGCCGGCCGTGTCCATGATCCGCACGCAGCCCGCGGCGATGGCGCGGCCCGCCGCGCCGGGCGAGTGGGCCAGCGCGGCGGCCTGGCAGCGCGCGGCGCTGGCGGCGTCGCCGAAGTGCGCGGGCACCTGCGCCAGGCGCCGGGCCAGCGCGGCGGCGTCGCCGGGCTTGAAGTACAGGCCGGTGACGCCGTCGCGCACCAGCTCGCCGGCGTCGTCGTTGTTGACGCTCACCACCACCGGGCAACCGTAGCTCAGCGCCTCGCGCACCAGCGGGTGCCAGCGCTGGTCCGCCTCGGGCAGCACCAGGCAGCTCGCCTTGCGGTACTCGACCGCGACGTCGGCCGGCGCCATCGCGCCGAGAAAGCGCACCGAGGCTCCCAGCCCGAGCGCGTTGGCGGCCGCGCGCAGGGCGCCGTAGCCGGCGCCCCTGCCGACCAGCGACAGCGTGGCCGCGGGCCACTGCGCGCGCGCCGCGGCGAACGCGCGCAGCAGCAGCGTCATGGCGGCGCTGTGCACCAGCGCGCCCACGTACAGGTAGTGCGGCGCGTGCGGCGGCGGCGCCAGCTCGGCGCGCGCGCGCAGCTCGGCGGCGGCGTCGAAGCCCTCGGGCAGCACCGCCGGCGGGCGGCAGGCGAAGATCCGGCGCGGCGGCACGTCGGCGGCGATGGCGCGCGCGCAGCCGCGGTCGGTGCCGACGAACACGCCGTGGCAGCGGCGCAGCAGCACCGCGTCGGCGAACGCGCCCAGGCGCCCGGGCATGCTGGCGAAGGCCGCGCCGTGGAAGAACGCCGCGCGCCGCCGCTGCATCGCCATGCTGGCCAGCAGCATGGTCCAGTTCTCGATGCGGGTCTGCCCGGCCAGGATCACCAGCGCGCCGGGGCTCAGCGCGATGGCGCGCACCTGCTGCAGGCAGCGCCGCCACAGCCCCGCGCCCGCCGCGCCGGCGGGAAACACGATCTGGCCCGGCCACAGGCCGCCGGCGCCCGGCGCCGCGGCGGGGGTCGCGCTTGCCGGGGCGACGCGCGCGGGCGCCGGCTTGTCGGGGTTGCGGAACAGCGGCTTCATGTCAGGCCTCCACACGTTGTGCGGGCGCGGTGCCGTGCGGCAGCCTCCCGCTCTGCAATGCATCCAGGTACGCCAGCCGCAGGCCGTCGCGCAGCGCCACCGCCGGCTGCCAGCCGGTGGCGGCGAGCGCCGCGCAGTCCAGCCGCTTGCGCGGCGTGCCGTCGGGCTTGCGGTGGTCGAAGACGATGCCGCCGCGAAAGCTCACGGTCTGCGCCACCAGCGTGGCCAGCTCGCGGATGCTGACCTCCTCGCTGCTGCCCACGTTGAGGAAGCCGGCCGGCGCGGTGCGGCGGTACACCTCGCGCGGCAGCGCCATCACGTGCAGGCAGGCCGCGGCGAGATCGTCGGCATAGAGAAATTCGCGCAGCGGCGCGCCGCTGCCCCACACCGGCACGTGCTCGGCGTGCGCCATGCCGGCTTCGTGGAAGCGCCGCAGCAGGCCCGGGATGACGTGGCTGTTGTCGGGGTGGTAGTTGTCGCCGGGGCCGTACAGGTTGGTCGGCATCACGCAGCGGTAGTCGGTGCCGTACTGGCGGTTGTAGCTCTCGCACAGCGCGATGCCGGCGATCTTGGCCAGCGCGTAGGGCGCGTTGGTGGGCTCCAGCGGCCCGGTCAGCAGCGCGGCCTCGCCGATCGGCTGCGGCGCGAACTTCGGGTAGATGCAGCTCGAGCCAAGGAACAGCAGGCGTGTCACGCCGGCGCGCCAGGCCTCGTGGATGACGTTGGCCGCGATCATCAGGTTCTGCTGGATGAACTCGGCCGGATAGGTGTGGTTGGCGTGGATGCCGCCCACGCGCGCGGCCGCGAGGTAGACCTCGTCGAGCGCCTCGGCGGCGAAGAACGCGCGCACCTGCTGCTGGTCGGTCAGGTCGAGCTCGGCATGCGCGCGCGTGACGGTCTCGGCCTCGGCGCGCGCCTGCAGCGCGCGCACGATGGCCGAGCCGGCCATGCCGCGGTGGCCCGCGACGAAGACGCGCGGTGGCCGCGCGGCGCGCTCACTCATGATGGTCGTAGGCCCGGAAGCCGGCCAGCTTGACGAAGGCGTCGCGGCGCGCGGCGGCGAAGTCGGCCTGCGCCATCTCGCGCACCAGCTCGGCGAAGCGCGTGCGCGGCGCCCAGCCGAGCCGCTCGCGCGCCTTGCCGGCGTCGCCCAGCAGGGTCTGCACTTCGGTCGGGCGGAAATAGCGCGGGTCCACGCGCACGATCACGTCGCCGACCTTGCAGCGCGCCGCCACCGGCGCCGCGTGGCGGTCGATGGCGGCCACTACGCCGGTCTCCGCCTCGCCCTCGCCCTCGAAGCGCACCGCGATGCCCAGCTCGGCCGCCGCGCACTGCACGAACTCGCGCACGCTGTGCTGCTCGCCGCTGGCGATCACGTAGTCCTCGGGCTGGTCCTGCTGCAGCATCAGCCACTGCATTTCCACGTAGTCGCGCGCGTGGCCCCAGTCGCGCAGCGCCGACAGGTTGCCCAGGTACAGCGTGTCCTGCAGCCCCAGCGCGATGCGCGCCACCGCGCGCGTGATCTTGCGCGTGACGAAGGTCTCGCCGCGCTCGGGGCTTTCGTGATTGAACAGGATGCCGTTGCAGGCGTACATGCCGTAGGCCTCGCGGTAATTCACCGTGATCCAGTAGGCGTAGAGCTTGGCCGCGGCGTAGGGGCTGCGCGGATAGAACGGCGTGGTCTCGCGCTGCGGGGTCTCCTGCACCAGCCCGTACAGCTCGGAGGTGGAGGCCTGGTAGAAGCGCGCGTGCTTTTCCATGCCGAGGATGCGCACCGCCTCGAGCAGGCGCAGCGTGCCCAGCGCATCGGTGTTGGCGGTGTACTCCGGCTCCTCGAACGACACCTGCACGTGGCTTTGCGCGGCCAGGTTGTAGATCTCGTCGGGCTGCGACTGCTGCACCACGCGCACCAGGCTGGCGGTGTCGGTCATGTCGCCGTGGTGCAGGATCAGGCTGCGCCCGGGCGCCTGCGGGTCCTGGTACAGGTGGTCGATGCGCTCGGTGTTGAACAGCGAACTGCGGCGCTTGACGCCGTGCACCTCGTAGCCCTTGGCGAGCAGCAGCTCGCACAGGTAGGCGCCATCCTGGCCGGTGATGCCGGTGATCAGCGCGCGCCGCGCGCGCGGCGGCGTGCCGGTGCCGGGCTCGGGCTCGGGCAGCGTTTCGCGCGCCGCGAGCCGGCCGAGGGGATCGAGTTCATGTGCGCCCATAGATGTCTGCCATGCGGATGATGTCGTCTTCGCCGAGGTAGGAGCCGGACTGGATCTCGATCAGTTCGAGCGGGATGCGGCCGGGGTTTTCGAGGCTGTGGGTCTCGCCGATCGGGATGTAGGTGGACTGGTCCTCGGTCAGCAGGTATTCGACGTCGCCGCGCCGCACGCGCGCGGTGCCCGACACCACCACCCAGTGCTCGGCGCGGTGGTGGTGCATCTGCAGCGAGAGCTTGGCGCCGGGTTTGACCGAGATGCGCTTGACCTGGTAGCGCGCGCCGTGGTCCACCGCGTCGTACGAGCCCCACGGCCGGTACACCTGCCGGTGCCGGGTGGCCTCGGGGCGGCCCTGGCCGCGCACCAGCTCCACCAGCTGCTTGACGTCCTGGCAGTGGTTCTTGTGCACCACCAGCACCACGTCGGGCGTCTCCACCACCATCACGTCGTCCAGTCCGGCCACCGCCACCAGCCGGTGCGAGGCATGCACCAGGCAGCCCTGCGCGCGGTGCGTGACCACGTCGCCGATCGCCACGTTGCCGTCGGCGGTCTTGTCCGCGGCCTGCCACACCGCGTCCCACGAGCCGACGTCGCTCCAGTCGGACGCCAGCGGCGCCATCTGCGCGTCGCGCAGGTGCTCCATCACGGCGTAGTCGATCGAGTCCGCGCGGCAGGCGGCGAACGATTCGGCGTCGAGCCGGAAGAAGTCGAGGTCGCGCTGGCCGCGCACCATTGCCTCCTGCGCGGCCAGCAGGATGTCCGGCGCGAACTGCTCGAGCGCCGCGAGATAGGTCGAGGCGCGGAACAGGAAGATGCCGCTGTTCCAGAAGCAGTTGCCTTCCTGCAGGTAGGCCGTGGCGACGTCCAGCGAAGGCTTCTCGACGAAGCGCGTGACCGCCATCAGCGCGGCGGCGTTGCTGGATACGGCCTTGATGTAGCCGTAGCCGGTGGCGGGAAAGGTGGGCGCCACGCCGAGCGTGACCACCACGCCGGTGGCGGCCACCGCGCCGGCCTCGCACACGGTGCGCGCGAACGCGGCGCGGTCGTGGATCAGGTGGTCCGAGGGCAGCACCAGCAGCACCGGGTCGGCGCCGCCCGTGCGCGCGTGCAGCGCGGCCACGGCCGCGGCCGGCGCGGTATTGCGCGGGTGCGGCTCGAGCATGATGGCGCCCAGCTCGCAGCCGGCCTCGCGCGCCTGCTCGGCCACCACGAAGCGGTGCGCCTCGTTGCTGACCAGGATGGGGCACTGCGCGCCGGGAATCTCGCGCACGCGCAGCAGCGTGTCCTGCAGCAGCGAGTCGCGCCCGAGCAGGCGCAGGAACTGCTTGGGATGGCCGTCGCGCGACAGCGGCCACAGGCGCGAGCCGGCGCCGCCACACAGGATGACAGGCACGATCCGGTTGTCGTCAGGCATGGCACGCTCCTTCACGCAACACGAAGTCCGGCGCGCGCGGCGGGCCGGGTGGCGGGTAGTGAGCAGACTGTATGCCGCGCCCCGGACGGGGACTGTTGGCTAGCACACACAGGGGCGGGGGCCCCGAAAGCAACGTCCCCGCCGGGGCGGGGACGTTCGTTGCGAAGGTACTGCGACGGATACCGCGACGGATATTGCGACGATATGCGGCGCGCGCGTCAGCGCGCCCAGTAGCCGGGCCGCATGGTCCAGCCGCGCGGCCCCTGCACCCAGCGCTCGGGCACGTAGCGCTGGCCCGCGCGGGCGCGGGTCCAGTAGCCGCCGCGCCAGTCGTAGCGGCCGCCGGCGGCGACCCAGTGGCCGGGCACCCAGGCCTGGCCGGGACGCGCGCCCGGGCGCGGCTCGTAGCGCGGCGGCGGCGGGGCCGGGCGCACGTAGGCCGGCCCGCCGTGGTAGCCCGGCGGATAGGCCTGCGCCTGCGCCGGCGAGATGATGCCAAGCGCGGCGCCGGCGGCGATGGTGGTGAGGGCGAGCAGCAATTGGCGTTTCATGATTCGGCTCCCAGTGATGCGGTTGGTGCGTATGGTGCGTATGGTGCGGGTGGTACGGCCGCGGCGGTGCCGGCCGCGCGGCGCTCAGTAGCGGTCGTGGTAGCGGTAGGGCGGCGGGCCGCCGCGCGGCGGCACCACGATGCAGGCGGACAGCAGCGCGGCCGTGGTGGAAAGCAGGACGACGAGGGCGATGGCGCGTTTCATGTCGGGGGCTCCGTGACTGGCGTGGGGTTGAACACGGCTTCACTGTAGCCAGCGGCATGGCGCCGGTGTGCTTGCACTTGTAAGGGGTGTTCACATTTGTGCGGGCCCGCGCGGGGCGCGCGCGGCGCTTTCGCGCGAGTCCCGCGGCGGCTCGCCAGGCCTTGCCGGCATTGGGCGCGCGGCCCGCGCCGCGTACCTCGCGCGGCACCCGCCGCGCCGGCGCGAAGTCCCGCGCAGGCGTAATGTGGCGTTACATCGGAAATAATTCGCGCAAGGTTTTGCGCGTGCGGGCGGCGCGTTCCGGGCCTGCCGCCGCGTGTCCGCCGGCGCGCGCGGCGGCGCTGCACTGCTTGGGGGCGCGGCGGCCGGCGGCGGGTGCGCACTGCTGCCGGCGATCCCCGCGGCAGTGCGCCGGCGCCGCGCACGCCACGCCGGCCAGTGGCATGAACCTTGCGCGGTGCGCTTCGTCACGGGAGAACGCCATGCCCATCCTCGTCGTCGTACTCGCGCTGCAGGCCCTGGTGCCGGGCGCCACCACGTTCGTCGCGATCGCGCGCTACGACAGCGCGCGCATTGCCGCCAGCGCCGGGCCGGGCGGGCTGCCCTGACCTCATCCCAACCGCCGACAGGAGGCCTGTGAAATGAACCGTAGCGACGTAACCGACCTGATCATCGAAGCCAAGGTGACAAAGGGCATCCGCTGGGCCGACGTGGCCGCCAAGGTCGGCAAGAGCAAGGAGTGGACGACCGCGGCCTGCCTCGGCCAGATGGCCTTCGACGCGCCGGGCGCGCAGGCGGTGATGGAGATCTTCGGCCTGCCGCCCGAGGCCGGGCCCTGGCTGCGCGAGGTGCCGTACAAGGGCTCGCTGCCCACGGCCGTGCCGGCCGATCCGCTGATCTACCGCTTCTACGAGCTCGTCAGCGTATACGGCACCACCTTCAAGGCGCTGATCCACGAGGAGTTCGGCGACGGCATCATGAGCGCGATCGACTTCCGCATGGACCTGCGGCGCGAGCCCGACCCCAACGGCGACCGCGTGCGCATCGAGATGTCGGGCAAGTTCCTACCTTACAAGACCTACTGAAGCCCGCCGCGCATCCGGCGGCGCATCGCGCAGAAACGGGTACGCCCGCGGGGATTTCGCAAGAAAACCTCCGCAGAAACGGGTACGCACCCGGTGCCGGGAACGGGATCGGGGTGCGTTTTTTCGCGCAATCCGGCTGCCCCGACCGGCCCAGGGAGGCTGGCGTGCGCGTGAAACCGCCCGCGCGTCGGCTTTTCGGGGGTCTGGCGGCCTGCCGGCACGGCCGCCGCGATCACGCAGAAACGGGTACGCAACCGGATTTTCGCTGCCCGCAGAAACGGGTACGCTGCGCGCCGCAGGCGCTGCGGGGACGCTGCGGAGGACATCTCGGGGGACATCTCGGGGGACACCACGGAGGTGCGCCGCGCAGGCGGGCGGCAGCGCTCGGGCGCGGGACCAATTGCGTAAATATGAAAATGCGTGCTGGCGGCTAGATGAAAAAAATGATATACAATACCCGCGCTGATTTCCGCCGGCGCGCCGGGGTCTAGGCGGGCGTGCCCGGGCTGACCTGCAAGGTCACCACCAGCGACTGCAACACCGACATCGGGATCGGTTTCGAGAACACGCGGATATGGGGCGGGACGCCCCCGCGGTCGGCGATCGCGTGCTTGTCCAGCGACGTGACCACCGCGATGCGGGTGGCGGCGAATTCCTGCTGCGCGTCGATGGTGCGGCACAGGCGGAAGCCGTCGATGCCGGGCATGATCAGGTCCAGCACGACCAGGTCGGGCTTGCTGCTGCCGATCAGCAGCAGGCCGTCGTAGCCGTTGGTGGCTTCGAGGATCTCGACCGGCGGATCGAGCGTCTCGAGCGCCATGCGGTAGATCTGCAGCAGATGTTCGTCGTCTTCCACCAACAGCACGCGAAACGGCCTGGCGGGCGGCGCCGGTGCCCTGCGCGCGGGCGCGGACTGGTGGCGCTGCTCCGCCACCATGCGGTCCACCGCGTCGGCCGGGATCCGGCGATGCCCGCCGTCGGTCTTCCACGCGGGCAGCCGGCCGTTCTCGACCCACAGCTGGACCGTGCGCAGGGAGACGCCAAGCATCTCGGCCGCGGTCTTGGTGGAATAAAAGCGCAGATCGGTCATAGAGCCTCTTCAACTGCCGCAGCGTGCACGGGGCGAATGTGCGGCGTTGCATATCGTATTTTTTTCATTATTCTTCGGAAAGCGGCCAAAACGCAACTTAATGCCAGAAAAGCGCGCAACGATGATAAGGCATCGCTAAATGAGACCGGAGGAAATGGCGCGCGCAGCACCGGGGCCGGCAGCGCCGCGCGGCCTCTCCCGCGGGCCCGGGCCGGCTTGCCGGTGCCGCCCGATGGATCATACTGTGAAGCTTTGCCACAAGGAGAGACTGCCCGGAACGCCCAAGGGCAGCGGCACCGGGGGAGCGCACGGACCGCAGCCGCGCGCGGATAGGTGCGCAGGGTCATAGGAGTGGCGCGAGCCGGTTCCGGTTATCCGGCGCACGCGCGTATCGAAGGCTGGGATTCACGGCTGTGACGAACAATATTCTGGTTTTTTGGTAGCTTTCCCATGAGCCTGGAAATCTACCGACAGGCACTGGCAAGCCCGCATCGTTCCGCGCGACATCCGTTCTGGTCAGGTGTGGTCATCGTCGTCGGCATCTGGGCCGCGCTGGGCGCCTGGGCGCTGTGGGACCGCGCCACCGAGATGCGCCATGTCCATGCCAGCCTGGCGCGCGTGGCCGCCATGCTGGGCGAACAGGCCGAGCGCACCCTGGCCGAGGCCGATCACGTCGCCTCCCTGATCGGCGGCACCGTGGCCGAACGCGGCCGCGCGCCGCCGCTGGCGCATTGGGCGCGCAGCGGCACCCTCGTGATCGAGCCCTTCAGCGAAGTCTCCGTGTTCGACCGCGCCGGCACCCTGCGGGCCTCGACCAGCGCGAGTCTCGCGCCGCCCGACCCGGGCGACCCCCAACTCTTCGACCTGCACCGCCAACGCTTGCCGCCCGCGCTCTACGTGGGCGTGCCGCTGCCCGGGCGCATCGGCGGCCCGTGGTCGATCCAGCTTTCCAAGGGCATCGTGTCCCGGGCCACGGGCCGCTTTCTCGGCGTGGTGGTGGTGTCGCTCGATCCGGGCTACCTGTCGCAGGCCTACGCGCGCGCCGGGCTGGGCGCGTCCGGCGCGGTGCTGCTGGCCGGCACCGACGACTACGTGGTGCGCGCGCGCTGGAGCGAGCAGGGCCGGCAGCCGGGCCAGGTGCTGATGCCCGGCTCGGCGCTGCGCCGGGCGCTGGCCGCCACCGGCGAGAGCCAGGTCACGAGCATCGGCGCGGGCGGCGTGCGCGACCGCGTGGCCGCCGGCACGCCCGACGGCGCCGAGCGCATCTACGCCATCCGGCGCCTGCCGGGCTACGACCTCGCGCTGCTGGTCGGCGTGAGCCGCCGCGCGGCGATGGCCAGCTACCACGACCGCCTGTGCGCCGCGTTCGGCATCGCCGCGCTGGTCACGGTGCTGGTGCTGTTCTTCCAGGTGCGCCAGCTCGCGGCGCTGCGCGCGCTGGCCGCGCTGGCCGACCGCGAGCGCGTGGTGCGCGACATCCTCGCCGAGAAGAAGCAGCACCTGCGCGGCCTGTTTCTCGCCATGCCGGACGGCGTGGCCGTGTTTGGCGCCGACCGCGTGATCGACGAGACCAACACCGCGCTGTGCGAGCTGCTCGGCGTGTCGCTGCAGCGGCTGCGCGGCGCCACCCAGCGCGAGTTCGTCCACTGGCTCTACCGCGGCCGCCAGCCGGCGCGCCAGGCCTGCCGCGCCGAGCAGCTGCTGGCCGAGCTGGACCGCGCGCAGGCGGGCGCCGAGTTCGCCGGCATCATCGAGTTCGACATGGCGGTGTCGCCGGCCTACGAGGTGCGCATCGTGCATGCCGGCGGCGGTGGCGGCGGGCTGGTGCTGGTGCTGCGCGACATCACCTCGCAGCTGCGCCACGACCGCATGAAGTCGCATTTCGTCTCGGCCGCCGCGCACGAGCTCAAGGCGCCCGTGGCGGGCATCGCCGGCTACGCCGAGCTGCTCGGCGCGGACGTGGTGCCGCCCGAGCGCCGCCGCGGCATCTACCACGCCATCCACGCGCGCGCGCGCCAGCTCAACGACCTGCTCTCCGACATGCTCGACCTGGCCCGCATCGAGGCGCGCAGCAGCGGCGCGCTCGAGCGCCAGCGCGTGGACATGGCGGCGCTGGTGCGCGATGTCGTGGCGGGCGATTTCGCCGAGCACGGGCGGGTGCGCGTGAGCGCGCCGCAGGCGCCGCTGTGCGTGCTCGGAGACCGCGTGCAACTGACGCAGGCGGTGCGCAATCTGGTGGAGAACGCGCTTAAGTATTCTGACGGCAAGGACGAGGTCATCGTGACCGTGTGGACGCCGCAGCAGGAGCCCGACAAGGTGTCGGTGCGGGTGGAAGACCGGGGTATCGGCATGACGAAGGAAGAAGCAGGCATGGCGTTCGACAACTTTTACCGGGCCAACCGCCGCGGCAATGCCAAGGGCAACGGCCTCGGGCTGGCGATCGTGCGCGAGATCGTGGCGGTGCATCAGGGACAGATCGCGCTGAGCAGCGAGATCGGCAAGGGCACCGTGATCACGCTCAGCCTGCCGGCGGCGGCGGCATGATGCGCTGCTTGCGGGTGGTGCCGGGCCAGGGCGCGCGGCCGCCGGCGTCGGCATGGGTGGCGGCGTTGGCCGCGGGCTGCCTGGCGCTGTGGCTGGTCGTGCTGCTGGCCGCGCACGACGCGCGCGCGCGGGTGGAGCGGACCGCCACGGCGCTGCGCGACAACCTCGAGCTGGCGCTGGCCGACACGCTCGGCATTGCCCACCAGGACCACGCGCTGGCCGGCGTGCCGTGCCGCGGCGTGGCGCGCCAGCTGCGCGAGCAGGGCGCCTACACCGCCTACGTGCTCGACGTGGAGCTGGTGGCGCGCGGCATGCGCTACTGCTCGGCCGTGCGCGGCGAGATGGCGCTGCCGCTGGACGAGCTGCTGCCGTGGCGCCCGGGACTGCAGTACCGGCTCCCCGCGGCCGGCCCCGGCAAGGGCACCGCGCTGGCGGTGTTCTCCGGGACCGCGCCGGGCCAGGGCGTGCTGGTGTGGGTGGACGGGCGCTACCTGGCCGACATGGTGCAGTCGGCCGGCCGGCTGGGCTTCGCCGACATCGGCATCGAGGTCGCCGGCACGCGCTTCATGCTGGGCGCCGGTAAGGCGGCCGGGGCGGCCGGGGTGGACGAGGTGCCCGGCCACGGCGAGGCCGCCGGCGTGCCCGCGCTGGTGCCGCGCGACACCGTGTGGCAAGGCGGCGACGGCATCGTCGACGTGCGCCAGCTTGCCGGGCATCCGATCGCCGTCGTCGCCGGCGCGCCGCGCAGCATGATTTTCCACGAAGGCCTCAAGTACCTGCTGCTGCCGCCGCTGGCGGCCCTGCTGGCCGCGCTGGCGGCGTGCGCATGGCAGTCGCGGCGCGCCGCGCGCCGCTCGTTCGCGGCCGAGCTGCGGCGCGGGCTGCGCCAGGGCGAGTTCGTGCCGTACTACCAGCCGCTGGTCGATCTCGAAAGCGGCCTGTGCACGGGCGTGGAAGTGCTGGCGCGCTGGCAGCATCCGCGGCGCGGCCTGCTCGAGCCGGATGCGTTCATCCCGGCGATCGAGCGCCAGCGCCTGGCGGTGGCGCTGACGCTGTGCCTGATCCCGCAGGTGCTGCGCGACTTCGCTGCGCTGGCGCCGGTGCCGGCGTTCCACATCGCCTTCAACATCACCGCCGAGCACTTCGACGACGCCGGCTTCTGGGCCGACGACTCCGCGCTGTTCGCGCTGCTGCAGGCCAACGTCACGCCGGTGCTGGAGATCACCGAGCGCGACGCGGTCTCGCTGGCCGAGCCCCAGCGCAGCGCGATCCAGCGCGCCAAGGCGCGCGGCATCAAGCTGGCCGTGGACGACTTCGGCACCGGCTACTGCGGCCTGGCGTACTTCAAGCGCTTCGAGGTGGATTTCCTCAAGCTCGACCGCCTGTTCGTGCAGGCCGAGCCCGGCGACAAGGTCAGCGGCCAGATCGTCGACGCCACGCTGAACTTTGCCTACGCGCTGGATCTCGCCGTGGTGGCCGAAGGCATCGAGTCCGAGCCGCAGCGCGCGCTGCTGGCGGCCAAGGGCGTGCGCCTCGGCCAGGGCTATCTTTTCGCCCGTCCGATGACGGCGGCCGCGCTGCGCGAATGGCTGCCCGCGCGGCTCGAGCCGGCGCCGCCGGCGCCGTCCTCATGGCGTGTCCACAAGCCGCACGATCCGGCCCGCGAAGTGCCGCTCGGTGCGTAAATATGAAATGGACACCCTATTCAAAAGTGAAAAAAATGATATAGAATCGAATCTATAGCCTTGCTTCCCCGTCGGGCTATGCGACTCCCTGCCGGGATCCCCTTGCCGGCCAGCGCCTCGTGACGACACGCGAGGCGCTCTTTTCATTTCTCTCCCGCTTTCCCTCCGCCCCCCGCCGCGATGCCGGCCATGCCGCGCGAACAAAGCAAGACGCCGCCTGCGCGTGCCTGCCGGGGGCAGGCGCGCGCAGGCGGCGTCGCGGTTCGTGCGCGGGCCGCCTGTCTTAGCTGAAGCACTCGTTGTAGTAGCGCGTGCAGGTGCCCACGGGGCGGAAGGTGTACGGCAGCTCGGCCAGCGCGGCGGATTCGAGCGAGCCGAAGGGGATGTCGAGGCCCAGGCCGTTCGCGTCGGTCGCGGCGCCGTCGGTGCGTTGGGGGTCGTGCGCGGGTTTGTGATGCGTGCTCATGGTGTTTCTCGCAGTGGGTTCGCATGACACCGGCCGCAAGACCGGCAGGCCGCCATGCCTCTGCGCGCCGCCCTGATCGAGGGATGGCGCGCCGTGGAGACGGCAGCGCGGGTGGTGGCTGCCATCGGTACGGGCCATGTTAGCCAAATCCCGCCGAAAGAAAATCCAGGCGCGGCAAAACACACTGTTGCTGAATCGCATTCAATCGCGCGCGCTGCGCGCCGTGCGCATCACCCGCATCGTCCGCGCCACCCGCGCCGTGCCGGCGCCGCCGCCTGCCCCGGCCCCGCGCGGCGCGAGAAAAAACGCATGCAGGCCCGCCTTCATTCGCGCGCCCGATCCGCCTATATTTGGCCTTGTCCCCGCGCTCTCTTGCTCACCGCGCCACTGAACCCGGAGGTCAGGCCATGTCCCGCCCGATGCCGTTGCCGCCGTGCTTTGCCGATCGCCGCGAGGCCGGGATCTATCTTGGCCGCCACCTGGCCGGCCTCGGCTACGGCGCCGCGGCGCTGGGCGAGGCGCCGCTGGTGCTGGCGCTGCCGCGCGGCGGCGTGCCGGTCGCGTTCGAGGTGGCGCGCCTGCTCGAAGGCCGGCTCGACATCCTGCTGGTGCGCAAGATCGGCGCGCCCGGTTATCCCGAGCTGGCGCTCGGCGCGGTGGTGGAGGGCGACGCCGCCGGCGGCGCGCCGCACACCGTCGCCAACGACGACCCCTGGACCCGGCGCGCGCTCGACAGCGGCGCCTTCGACGCCGAGCGCGGCCGCCAGCTCGACGAGATCGCGCGGCGCCAGCAGCGCTATCGCGGCGGCGCGCCGGTGCCGGCCGTGGCCGGGCGCACCGTGATCGTGGTGGACGACGGCGTGGCGACCGGCGCCACCATGCGCGCCGCGCTCGAAGGCGTGCGCGGCGCCGGCGCGCGCACCGTGGTGGCGGCGGCGCCGGTGGCCTCCGCGGACGGGCTGGCCAGCCTGCGCGCGGCGGCCGACGAGGTGGTCTGCCTCAACGTGCCGGCCAGCTTCGGCGCGGTGGGCGCGTTCTACCTGGATTTCCGCCAGACCACCGACGAGGAGGTCGTGGCGCTGCTGCGCCAGAGCGCGTGCGGGCGGCCCGCGTGATGCCGGCGCGGCAATGTTTCGGCGTTGGCCTGGCGATGGCCGCCGGCGCCTAGCGCGGCTGCGCCGCCAGCCTGGCCTTCAGGTGCGGCACCAGCCCGCCGGCCCGCAGCAGCGCGCGCAGGAACGCGGGAATCGCATCGCAGGCGACCGGGCTGCCGTCGGCCAGCCACAGCGCGGGAAGGTCGAGGTCGAGCCGCGCGCGCGCGCCGTCGGCCAGGCGCGCGGTATCGGCGCAGGTCAGCACCGGCAGGCCGAGGTTGATGGCGTTGCGATAGAACAGCCCGGCGAACGAGGGCGCGATCACCGCGGCCACGCCGAGCTGGAGCAGGGCCTGCGGCGCCTGCTCGCGCGACGAGCCGACGCCGAAGTTGTGCCCGGCCACCACCACGTCGCCCGTTCGCACGGCGCCGGGAAACTCCGGGCGCAGCCCGGCCAGGCAATGGCGCGCGATCTCCTCGATGCCGCCCTTCATGTGGGCGCCCGGCGCCATCTGGTCGGTGTCGACGTGGTCGCCGAAGCGCCAGATGCGGCCGCCGTGCGGCGGCGCGCCGGGGGCCGCAACGGGGACGGGGGCGGGAGGAACCGGGCTCATGCCAGCATCTCGCGCGGGTCGGTGATGCGGCCGGCCACGGCGCTGGCCGCCACGGTCAGCGGCGACGCCAGCCACACCGCGCTGCCGCTGTCGCCCATGCGTCCGGCGAAGTTGCGCGCGGTCGAGGCGATGGCGCGGCTGCCGGCCGGGAAGCGCGAGGCGCCGTAGCCGGCGCAGGCGTTGCAGGCATTGGGCAGCAGGTGCGCGCCGGCATCCAGCAGGACCGCCAGCGTGCCTTCGCGCTCGGCCTGCTGCTGGTCGCGCAGCGAGGCCGGCGCCAGTTGCAGGCTCACGCCCGGCGCCACGCGGCGCCCGCGCAGCACGCTCGCGGCCATGCGCAGGTCTTCCAGCTTGGCGCCGGTGCAGGCGCCCAGGTAGGCGATGTCCACGGGCTGGCCCGCCGCGTCGCCCACCGGGCCGGTATTGGCCGGCGAGTGGGGCGCGGCCACCTGCGGCGCCAGCGCGGCGGCATCGAAGCACAGGCTCTCCAGCAGCGCGGCGCCGGGGTCGGTGCGCCAGTGCTCCGGCGCGATGGCGTCCAGCGTGGCGGCCGGCACGCCGGCCTCGGCCAGCCACGCGAGGGTGGTGGCGTCCGGCGCGATCAGGCCGGTCTGCGCGCCCAGCTCGGCGCTCATGTTGGACAGCGTCATGCGTTCCTGCATGGGCAGCGCGGCCACCGCCCGGCCGGCGAACTCGACGGCCTCGTAGCGCCCGCCGCCCAGGCCCAGCCGGCCGCACAGGAACAGCATCATGTCCTTGGCGCACACGCCCGCGCCGAGCGTGCCGTCCCACTGCAGGCGGATGGTGTGCGGCACGCGCAGCCAGATCTCGCCGGTGGCCAGCACGCCCGCCATCTCGGTGGCGCCGATGCCGAACATGTAGGCGCCGAAGGCGCCGCCGGTGGGGCTGTGGCTGTCGCCGCCGACGATGAAGCGCCCGGGCAGCACGTGGCCATGCTCGGGCAGCACCACGTGGCAGATGCCCTTGCCGTCGATGAAGTGGGGCAGGCGCGCCTCGCGTACCCAGTCGCGCGTAAAGCGCACGATCGCTTCGGCCTCGGGGTCGGCGGCGGGCACGTAGTGATCCGTCACCACCACGTAGCGCTCCGGGTCCCACACCGTGGCGCCCAGCTCGCGCAGCAGCGGCGCCACGCGGCGCGGGCCGCTGGAGTCGTGCGACATCGCCAGGTCCACCTTGCAGGTCACCACCGTGCCCGGCGTGACCGTCTCCAGCCCGGCGGCGCGCGCCACCAGTTTCTGGGCCAGGGTGGCCGGCAAGGCCGGCGGGGTCGGCTTGGCCGGCGCGGGGGCGGGCGCGGCGAGTGGCATCATTCGGGCGTGGCTCCCGAGTATTTGACCACCTTGGCCCAGCGTTTGACGTCCTCGCGCACGAAGGCGGCGAATGCCTGCGGCGTGCTGCCGACCGGCTGGGCGCCGTCCATTTCCATGCGCTTGCGCACCGCGGGCGTGTCCAGGCCCTTGCGGGCGGCCTGGTAGAGCGCCTGCAGGACGTCGGGCGGCAGCCCGGCCGGGCCAAACAGGCCGAACCAGGCGCTCGACTCGAAGCCCTTGACGGTGTTGCCGATCGGCGCCACGCCGGGGAACTGCGGCAGCGGCGCCGGGCTGGTCACGCCCAGCACCTTGAGCTTGCCGCTCCTGACGTGGGGCAGCACGTTGAGCGTGCTGGCGAACATCAGGTCCACCTGGCCGGCGAGCAGGTCGGTGATGGCCGGCGCGGTGCCCTTGTAGGGAATGTTGACGATGTAGGTGCCGGTCATCATCTTGAACATGTCGCCGGCCAGGTGCACCGACGAGCCCACCGAGCCGATGGCGAAGTTCAGCTTGCCGGGCTGGCTCCTGGCCAGCCGGATCAGCTCGGGGATGTTGCTGGCGGGCAGGCCGGGCGTGGCCACCAGCACGCTCGGCACGCTGGCGACCAGCGTGATCGGGGTGAAGTCCTCGATCGGGTCGAACGGCAGCTTCTTGTAGAGCGTGGCGTTGATGGTGTGGCTGGTGAAGCTCATCAGCAAGGTGGTGCCGTCCGGCGCGCTTTTGGCCACCAGGTCGGCGGCGATGTTGCCGCCCGCGCCGGGCCGGTTCTCCACCACCACGCCCTGGTCCAGCTCGCGCGCCATCTCCTGCGCGAT
>NZ_AQPL01000185.1:0-2889 GCF_000395345.1 Cupriavidus sp. WS
CACCACCACGCCCTGGTCCAGCTCGCGCGCCATCTCCTGCGCGATGGTGCGCGCCAGCGTGTCGGTGGTGCCGCCGGCCGGCGCGCCGACCAGGATGCGGATGGGCTTGCCGCCGGCGATCTGCGCCGCCTGCGCCGGCACCGCCAGCGCAAGGCCGGCGGCGGCGCCCAGCAGCGCGGCCAGCGCGCGGCGGCGCGAAAGCCGTGCGGCTCGTGCGGCTGGTGCAGACCGTGCGGAAGGCCGGCGGCGCGGCAGCGGTGATCGGGCCGTGAAGTGAACTGGCATCGCGAATTCCTTCAGGAAGAGTTCGGGAGCGCGCAGTATCGCTTGTCCCGGCCTATTCGCGCAGCCCCGTGCGCGCTTCGCTTTCCACCCAGACGTTGGCGCTGTCGCCGCCCGCGGGAGACAGCTCCATGCGGTATTCGTAGCGGTCGGGGCGGTACTGGCCCAGCAGGAACTGCACCGGGCGGCCGGCCTTGTCCAGCACCACGCGGCGCACCGCCAGCAGCGCGCCGCCCACGGGCACGTCCAGCAGCGGCGCCACCACCACGTCGGCCAGCCGCGCCGACAGCGTCTGGCTGGCGCGTCCCAGCTGCACGCCCGCGCCTTGCAGCAGGCGCAGCATCGGCGTGGTCTCGAGGTCCTTGCGGGTCAGGCCGCGGCCCAGCTCGCCCGGCAGGTAGGTGGTGATGTGCGACAGCGGGCGGCCGCCGTAGTGGCGCACGCGCACCACCTTGACCACCGGGTCGCCGGCCTGCAGCCCGAGCGCTTCGGCCACTTCCGGCGTGGCGTGCACGTCGTCGATCGAGATCACCTTGACCGAGGTCTTCTGCCCCATGTCGATGATGTTGTCGAGCAGGCTGCCGGGCCGGTCGCCCACGGTGACGGGCTTGATCGGGTGCGGGTTGACGAAGGTACCCAGGCCGCGGTGACGGCGCACCAGTCCCTCCTGCACCAGCCGGTCGAAGACCCGGCGCATGGTGACGCGCGACGCGTGGAACTGCTTGGCGAGGTCGATCTCGCCCGGCAGCGGGCCCTGGCCGAAGCGGCCTTCCACGATCTGTTGGCGTAGTACCACGTAAATCTGGTGATACAGGGGAACGACGGCTTCACTCATGGTTTCCCTTGCGTATGGGTAACAAGTCTTGAATAGTCCTAATGTACTTTAAATCAGACATAGAGCCTAGTTATGTCGGCGTTTGTGCCGCATTCCACGCACCGGGCGGCGGCAATCGTTGCGCGCGCGCCGCGCATATGCCGCGCGCGCCGCAATCGCGCCGGCGAATGTTTGCGTCCCGCGCGCCCCCCCGGGCCGGCCGCGCGATTGCTGCGGTGCCCCGCGCGGTCCCGCCCGCGCCGCCCCTCATGCGGCGACCAGTGCACCGGCCACGGGGCCTGTTTCACGTCCGATACAGCGGCGGCCGCCAAGGGTTTTCCTTAGGAGCCGCCTCCGGACCCCTGACAGGCAGCGCTTGTTCCGGCGCCCGGGAGACCCATGCGCGGTGACGTTCGGTGCGCGCTGTCACAACTGTGTGACATGTCGCGTGCGCCGCATGGCGGCCGCGCGCGCGCAAGCCGCGCGGCACGGGTTCCCGCCCCGCGCCGGGCACTTCGCAGCCCTTGTATTTCAAGGGATTACAGCGCGGCCGCCGGCCGCTGGCACTGATTATGCGGAACGGGAGGCTGGTTTGGCCGTGAAGCCGGACCCGCACCTCCGGCCGCCGTTCTCCCCGAGCGCCGGCCAGAGGCCGAGCCGCTGTGAAATCCTCCTGGGAGCTTTGTATGAAAAAGACCTTACTTGCGTCGGCGATTGCCTTAGCCCTTGGGGCCGGCGGTCAGGCCATGGCCAACCCGACGAACAACAATGACGTCAAGTGGAACGGCGACAACACGCAGACGGCCACTGCGAACTCCACGCAATCCGGCGGCGGCGCTCTGGCAAACGAAAACTCCTCCGCCTGGCAGGACAACAGCACGTCGAGCAAGACCTCGAGCTTCGCTTCCACCAAGACCTCCACCAGAACCACCACCAAGACCAACGCCGACAACAAGGGCAAGGTGACTTTCGATGAAGGCTACGGCAACGCCGGCGCCAACAACGGCAGCACCGCCACCGCCAACTTCACCAACTCGTTCAACAGCAGCAAGGCCATCGCGGTGAGCAAGCTGTCGGGCGCGGTCACGGGTGTGGTGGTCCACGGCATCGGCAATATCGCCACCAACAACGGCAACGCCAACGGCGGCTGGGGCGGCAAGGGCGGCACCGGCTATGGCGGGACCGGCCAGGGCGGCTCGGGCGGCAATGGCGGCAACAGCGGCAACGGCGGCGCCGGCGGCAGCGGCGGCTCGGCCACCAACGGCAGCGCTACCGCGGGCTATGCCTCGGCTGGCAGCGCGTTCGCCGGCCGTGGCGGCAGCGGTGGCGATGCCAAGGGCTACGGCGGCGACGGCGGCGGTGCCAAGGGCTATGGCGGCGACGCGCTCAGCGCCAGCGCCGGCCGTGGCGGCAGCGGCGGCGGCGCCAAGGGCTCCGGCGGCGATGCGCTCGGTGCCAGCCTGTCCGGCTCCGGCAAGGGCGGCGGCGCGCTGGCCGGTGGCGGCAGCGCCGGCGGCCTGGCGGCGGGCGTGGGCGGCAGCAGCGGCTCGCGTTCGGGCAGCGGCGGTGACGGCGGCTTCTTCGGCAACGGCGGCGGCAGCGGCACCAGTACCGCGGGCGCGGGCGGCGCCGGCTCCACCGGCACCACCACCACCACCGCCGGCGCGGCGGCGGCGAACGGCGGCGCGGGCGGCAGCTCGGCCTCGGGCGCGGTGAGCCCGACCGGCGGCGCGGGTAGCGGCACGGGCGGTGCGGGCGGCGCAGGCTCCGGCGGCGCGGCTACGGCCACGGCC
>NZ_AQPL01000186.1:0-543 GCF_000395345.1 Cupriavidus sp. WS
TCGCCGCTGGCGAACATCTCGCGGGCGATTTCCGCGTAGCGGCCTTCGTCCGAGCGCAGCAGGTGGCGCGCCTCGAGCGTGCCGAACCAGACCAGGAGAATAAGCAGGCTGACCAGGATAATCGCGCCCAGCGGCAGGCCGGCGGATTGCGAAACACCCTGCGCGGTGTTTCGCGAAGCATCTCGCGAGGTCACGGAACTACGCATACATCTCCTGGAAACGGTCGGATGGGCGTCATGGCAATGATGACGGGCGATCCCCGGCGGGGCACGGCATGGCGCCGTGCCGCCGGGTGCGCCGGATCGGCCGTGGGTGTGCCAGTGCATCGCGTGCCGGTGGCCAGCCCGGATCGGGCGGATTCGGGGGCGGCTCGCGTGCAGGAAACACATCACAACGCTGCAGCGGCCGCTTCGGTGGACAACAAGCCGAAGCCATGCCGGCGCAGGCCGCCCGGGCGGTACTCGCCAACGGCAAACCGCGCCCTCTTGTGGCGCGGCGCGCAATGTTAGCACGACCGCCGGGGTTCCCCGCCTGCGGCGGGGG
>NZ_AQPL01000187.1:0-24199 GCF_000395345.1 Cupriavidus sp. WS
CCCCGCCTGCGGCGGGGGCGGGCGGCGCCCGCGAGGCCCGTCGCGCGCGGCCCGTCAGCCCGGAAGTGGCGCCGCCGGCCCGTTGCGGGCGCCGCGCAGGCGCAGCGCCACGCCGATCAGGAGCACGCCCCAGACCAGCGCCCAGGCCCCGATCAGCCACAGCAGCGCGAGCGCGCCGGCCAGCGGCTGCCACAGCAGCAGGAACGCAAAGACGATGCTGGCCACGCCGGCCAGCACCAGCCACCATTCGTTCGGCATGTCCTTGCGCAGGCGGATGGCGGCCACGATCTGCAGCACGCCGGTGGCCAGCGTCCAGGCCGCGATATACAACAGCAGCGAAAATGCCGTGACCACGGGGCTGAACCACGTCAGCAGCCCCACGCCCAGGCCGAGCAGGCCCTGCAGCGCCAGGATGCCGCGGTCGCTGGCCTCGCGCTGGCTCCCCGAGATGGCCATCGCCAGCGCGGTCACGCCGTCGGCTGCGGCAAAGGCGCCGAACACCAGCACCAGCGCGGCCAGCGTGGCAATGGGCGCGAACAGCGCGCAGATGCCGAACAGCAGCGCGAACGCGCCGCGCAGGCCGACGACCCACCAGAGCTTGGCGTAGTAGTGAAGCATGGAAACTCCCTGACGAACGGCAGGCTGCCGCGGCGGGCATGTGGCCTGCATCGACGAAGACCGACAAGACAAGCCAGCGAAAAAGCGCTACTTTCTAGTGTCCCGATGCCGGAGCCCGCCGAACCGGGGGACGCGGGATTCAGGGCACTTTTCAGGGCACTTGCCAGTACATTGGTCCAGCGCGGGCGCACACGCCTGCCCGCCCTGGCGCGCGGTGCCTTGCCGGGACCAGCGGGGGCGTGAAATCATTCTAGACAGGAATCATGTGAGGACAAAGGCGCAACTGGCCGGGGTGGCCGCCCTGGCGGCGGGACTGCTGGCGCACGGCGGCCCCGCGCTCGCCCAGGCCGCGCCGCCGGGCCAGGCCGCGGCGCAGATGCCGATGGAAGCCGTGGCGCGCTCCGCGGCGTTCCTGTGCGACGCGCCGTGGTTCCGCTCCGGCGCGCGCGTGCAGATGGAAGGCGACGGCGACATGCCCACTTCCATCACCATGACGCTGCGCCACGCCACCAAGAGCGCCGACGGCTGCCGGGCGCAGCTCGAAGTGCGCTCCAAGTCGGCGCTCTCCGCGCTGATGGGGCCGCCGGTCATCATGGACCAGATCCACATGGTCAACATCGAGCGCCGCGCCAGCACGGCTCGGACCAGCATCGAAAGCGAGCATGCCGTGATCAACGCGCAGGGGCGCTATGCCCGCATGTACGGCGAGGCGGCGTTCCGCGGGCAGGGCGTGTTCAACTACGCCGGGCAGGACATCCGCGAAGGCGGCACGCTCGACGGCGAGACCTTCGAGTCCAGCGTCTCGCTGCAGATCTATCCGCTGGGCCGGGACGAAGCCATCGGCAACATGCGCGCGCTCTATGCGTCGATCAACGTCGGCACGCGCCACGTCGGCAAGCGCCAGATGATCGACACCGTGCTGGGCCGCAAGGAATGCATGCCCATCACCTACGAGAAGCGGACCTCGCTGGGGCCGCTGATGGTGGACGAGGAAGTCGTGCAGGTGGAGCCCGCGGTGCTGAACGTCACCGACTGGTACTGCCCGGCGGAGGCCTTCGTCTTGCGCACCGAGGTCCGGCAGCGGGACAAGCAGGACAACAAGGAAAGCAAGGTCGAGCGCATCGACGTGACCGCGCTGGAACTGGGCGCGCCCTGAGCGCTGCCGCGCGGTCCGCCATGACCTCGCGCACGAATGCCTGAAAGCATGAAGCCCGCCGGCTGGCGGGCTTCATGCGGTGCGGCCGGCTGCCGCCGGTCAGCTTGCGGCGGCTGCCGAAGCGGCTTTCTTGGTCTTCTTGCCCTTCTTGTGCGATTTCTTCGCGGCCGGTGCCGAGGCGTCGCCGGTCAGGTCGGCGCGCGTGCTCTTGTTCGCGCCCTGGGTGTACGGGTCGAACTTGTCGCCGGACTTGGCGCCCTGGGTATACGGGTCGAACTTCTCGCCCGACTTGGCTCCCTGGCTGTACGGGTCGAACTTCTTCCCGCCGGTCTGGGCCTGGGCAGCCACGGAAACGGCGCCGATGCAAAGCGCGATGGCTGTCGCGACGAACTTGTTCATGGTTTCTCCTGGAAAATGCCGCCTTGCGGCGGTTCGAGTGCGCGGAAAAATCGCCGTGGGGAGATGCGCCTTGCCTGAGCCTGGCCGCCCCTGCAGGTTTGTCCGCTCGGGCCCAGTGTCGCCAACATTTCGCCGGCTTGTCAACTTGCGGCGGTCGGCGTTGTATTGCCGGGAACACGGTTGATGCCGGCCTATGGAAAGCCGCTATTGCCGTAGTCGCCGGCTCTTGCTTGCCAGCCGCCGCGAATGTGCGTCGTGCTCCATGCGGAGGGCGCGGCATTGCGGAATTGTGCGTCGCCAGGCGCAAAAAAATCCCGCGAGCCTGCCGGCTGCGGGATTCCTCGGGGGCGGGATGGGCGCGCTTATTCGGTGGCGACGTCGGAAGGGTGCTTCCACGCCTCGCGCACCTGCGCGCTCGGCGCCAGCGCGAGATTGATGCCGCGCGCCCCGATCGGCTGCTGGAACCACTGCTTCTGCAGCGCCACCACCTGCGGGCCGGCAAACGCCGAGGCCAGGGTCTGGTCCACCAGCTGTTTCCATTCCGGGTCGGCGCGCGACATCATCAGCGCGTTCTGCTCGGTCGACAGCGCCGGGCCGACGATCACGTACTGCGACGGATCCTTGGCGCGGGCGCGCAGGCCGGCCAGCAGCACGTCGTCCATCACGAAAGCCTGGGCGCGGCCGGACTCGAGCAGCAGGAAGGACTCGCCGTGGTCCTTGGCGTAGACATCGTGGAAGCCGTACTGGCCCTTGAGGCGGCGCACGTGGCGGTCGCCGGTGGAGCCGGCGCTGGTCACCACGGTCTTGCCGCGCAGGTCGTCGAACGACTGGATGCCCGAATCCGCGCGCACCAGCATGCGCACCGTCGAGATGTAGTGCGACACGCTGAACGCCACCTGCTTCTGGCGCTCCAGCGAATTCGTGTTGGGTGCGCAGTCCAGGTCGACCAGGCCGTTGACCACGGCCGGGATGCGGTTCTGCGGGGTGAGCGGCATCCAGCGCACCTTGATGGCGTTCAGGCCCAGCTTGACGCGCGCGGCCTCGGCGGCGCGCAGGCACAGGTCCACGGCGTAACCGGCGGGCTGGCCCTTGTCGTCGGCGAAGGAAAACGGCAGCGCCGATTCGCGGTAGCCGAGCACGATGGTACCGGTGCTGCGGATCTTGTCGAGCACAGGGCTCGCGCCCTGGGCCAGGGCGGCGTGGGGAGCGGCGGCGATGGCGCCGGCGGCAAGCGCGACCCCGGCCAGCAGGCGGAAAGCGCGCGCCGCGCCGGCGCGGCGGAGGGTGACAAACGGCAGCATCGTGGCGAAATTCTCAAAAAAACGAAGGCTACGCGCGTTGCCGCAGTGCACAAAGTACATCTTGGTCATAAGCAAATTCGCCGCCGTGCAGGCCAGGCCGGGCTTGGACTGTCTGGCAGGAATGAGCCGGTCGGCTCGATTTCGGCCCGCTTCGCGACACGCGCATCACGGTAGGTGGCAGTCATGGGCGTTCCGGGCGATCACGTTGCCGGAACTGCTGGGCGCTCGGCGGCCTGCCGATCTTGAGAGGGCTGTGCCGAGGCTGCTAAGATCGCCGCCGTGGATGCCAGAGATGATATTACCAAGGCACATTTCAACGGGAAGGTCGATGTTTCATATGACCCGTCCGTCTCTGAAGATACCCGTGCCGCCATGCAGCCTGCCCAGATAGCCCGGCTCGCGGGTGCTATGGACGATTCCCGCATCCAGGTTGCCGAATCCGCAAAGGCCATCTTCCTCACGGTCAGGCACAGGATGCTCACCGAGATGATTCGCGAGATCCGAACGGGAGAAGACGGGCTGGTATTGATCGTCAATGAGTCCTTCTTGTTGAAGACGGAATATCAGAACCAGGGGCTTGGGGTCAGGAGTTTCGCAATCGAGGCCACCGAGGCGTCGGCGCAAGACTTCTCGAAGATCGTCACCGAAGCTGTCGGCAGCCGCGACAGCGCCCACTTCAATGGCTACTACACGTGGCCGCGGCTCGGCTACGATGCCGAACTGGAACCTGGCGAGCGGGCAAGGTTGCCCGAGCCTCTGCAATACGCCACGACGGTCCTCGATCTGATGGACTCCGAGGAGGGACGCGCCTGGTGGTATGAGAACGGGGCCGGCAGATTGATGGAGTTCGACCTGAAGCCTGACAGCCGGTCGTGGGCTATACTCAACCGATACATGCAGGAAAACGGAATTCGGTTATGACGGCGCTTGCCAGCATGCTAGCCAAGAAATTGCGCCCTTCGACGCGCCAGGAGATTGAACGTGCCGCAAAGGGCACGGGAAGGCGTTCGGACCTTAGCTTTGAAGAGGCCGGATTGGCGGGGGAGGTCGAATCCTTGCGAAAGGGCGCGGTGCTTGCCCGCAAAGCAGCCGGGAAGGACAAGACCGTCGTGGTCGTCAGGAAAGGCAAGGCAGCGTAAACGCCAGCAAGAATCGAAGGGGCCGCGCCACAGCGCGGCCCCTTTTCATTTGGACGATCTCATTTGGACGATTCGACACCAAGGTGCGAATCGCCAATGCCCGCCCGGCTCTGCCGCGCGGGCATTTTCTTGCCCGCGGGCGGCATCATCGTGCCGACTGTGTGACAGACAGAGCCGGATCTATCACAAATTTTCACAGCGCCCCGCTTGCGAGGGGATCGATGTGCACGGTACGCTACCGGGCGCGCCGCGTTCGTGACGTAGGGCGACCAAGAGTAGGGCGACCAAGAAAACGGGAAGGGGACCATGAAGATGTCGCGCAGGAAAATCGCGCTTGGCGTGGCCGCGCTGGCGGTTGCCGCGGGCGTGGCGGTGCAGCTTGTCTGGCATCCTTTTGGCAGGCCGTGGAAGGGCCAGCCGCGGCAGGTCGAGCTCGATTTCGGCCGCCCGGACGCGCTGGTCGACAGCGAGAGCCTGTCCAGCCTGCCGCGCGACATGCTGCGCGTGCCGCTGCTGCGCGATGTCCTCACCGAGGACTTCGTCAACTATTACGAGGACAACGAGGGCCGCTTGTCGGTGGCCGGCGCGCTGCGCCGCATCGCCTTCGAGCATGACCTCGACTGGTCCGACAGCCTGCTCAAGCGCGTGTTCGACGAGCCCGGCCGCCTGATGGCGTGGCGCGGCGCCGACGGCACGCTGCGCTACTGGGCGCTGGCGATGGAACGCAACGGGCTGGCCAAGGTGCTGCAGGCACTGGCCACCGTGGCGCCGGCCGATGCCCAGCTCACGCGCGCCGGCGAGATCGACGGCACGCCGCTCTACGCGCTGCGCATCGGCGCCGCGCGCAGCCTGCTGATCGCCGGCAAGGGCGACCGCCTGGTGGTGCTGTCGGAGGCGGGCATGCTGCTCGATGCCGAGAGCAAGCCCATCGGCGCGCGCGCCAAGGCGGTGGCGGCGTGGCTGTCCGACGATGCCGCCGCGCGCGAGGCGCCGCTGCGGTCGTTCGCGCTCGAGCCCGCCAAGGGCGCGCCGAAGGGGCACCGCGCGGTGGTCGGGGTGAACTATCTCTCGTTCGGCTACCAGGCTTTCTTCCCCGGCATCGAAGCGCTGCGCTTCGATTTCGCCGGCGCCGATACCAAGGCCGCCGGCGGCGGCGCCGACTGGAGCAGCGCGGTGCTGGTCGACGGCGCCCGCCTGCCGGACCAGTGGAATGCCGCCGCGCTCTGGCAGGCCCTGCCGGCCGATCCGGCCGCCTGCGCCACCTTGCCGGTCGACTGGCAGGCCGCCGGCAAGATGCTGCAGAAGGTCAGCGGCGCCCAGGACGAACTGGCCGCGCAGGTCGGCCAGGCGTTCGAAGGACCGGCCGCGGTGTGCTGGTACAGCAAGTCCGCGCTGGTCGCGCCGCTGTTCATGGCGCGGCTCAAGTCGGCGGCGGCGGCGGCCGCGCTGCGGCCGCTGCTGGCCAGCCTGTTCGCGCAGGTCATCGGCGCCTACGAGCCCAAGGCCGCCGCCGAGCAGGGCGGCTACGCGCGGCTGCCCGTGCAGGCCAGCAAGGGCGCCGGCGGCGCGGACCTGTGGTCGCGCCCGGTCAGCTCGCCCTACGGCACGCGCGAAGCCAAGGGCGCGCCGTTCGCCGAGCAGTTGTCCGCGGGCGCCTATTTCCCCGTCACGCTGGCGCTGGCCGGCGATACCGTGCTGTTCTCGCCGGACGCCACGCTGGTCGACGACGCGCTGGCGGTGCGCGGCAAGCGCTTCCCGGCGGCGGCCGACACCATGCCGCGCGAGCAGCAGGCCCGCACGGTGCTGAGCTTCACCCCGTCCACGCTGGCGCCGCTGGTGCGGCGCGAGGCCACCAAGGCGCTGCCGGCCGAGCAGGAAGCACTGTTCCTGAACGCGGCGCGCGCCCATCTGTTCCCCAAGCTCAAGGCGCTCGGCGCCTATCCGGCGATGTCGCTGGTGCTGGCCGACAGCCTGCCCTCGGGCCGCGCCTGGGTGCCGGTGACGTGGCGGCAGTCCGGCGCGCCGCGCGGCGTGCTGGCCAGCGCGGCGCAGCCGCGGGCGGCGGAGGCCGCGCAGTGACGGCAGCGTTGCGCGGCCGGCGCGCCGCGCTGGCGGTGCTGGCCGCCGCCGGCCTGCCGCTGGCCGGCATCGGCCGCGCGCTGGCGCTGTCGGGCCTGGCGCCCGACGTGCCCGCGGCCGATCTGCTCGACCCCGCGCAGTCGGCGGTGTTCCGCGCGTGGTTCGTGCGCATCGTCGGCGAGCAGTTGCGGCAGGGCCCGACCCCGCGCTGGTACCAGCGCGACTGCGCCGGCCTGGTCCGCTTTGCCGTGGGCGAGGCGCTGCGCGTGCACGACGCGCGCTGGCTGCGCGCCAACGGCATGCAGGGCGCGGCCTCCGCGCGCCAGCTTCCGCCCGAGCTGAATCTCACCGCCGCCCAGCGCACGCTCGGCCAGCGCTGGACGCGCGCCGACGGCAGCACCGGCGCCTATGCCTCGGCGCTCGCGCTGGTGCAGGGCAACAGCCGCTTCGTCGCGCGCAACGTCAATCTGGCGCTGCCCGGCGACCTGCTGTTCTACGACCAGGGCGACGAGCAGCACCTGATGATCTGGATGGGCCAGTCCCTAGCCTACCACACCGGCACCGTGACCCGCACCGACAACGGTTTGCGTGCCGTCACCCTTTCCCGCTTGATGCAATGGAACGATTCGCGCTGGCAGCCGCAGGACGGCAATCCCAATTTCATCGGCGTATTCCGTTTCGCTTTTTTGTCGAGGTAAAGACGATGCCTGTCGTCATGACGCGCGCCCGCGCGCTCCTGCGTTCCGTGACCGCCCGCCTGCTGCTGGCGCTTGCCCTGCTGGGCGGGGCCCACGCCGCCAGCGCCGAAGGGCAGCCGGGCGCCACGCTCGACACGGTGCCGCCCAGCGGCTACGCCGCGTTCCAGGGCCAGCCGTTCTTCCTGCTCTCGGATGCCAGCTTCGGCAGCGACCAGACCGCGCAGGTGCGGCTCGAAGCGCCGGGCCGCGAGTACAAGGCGGAACTGCAGCGCTACGGCGGCGCCGACATCCTGGTCTACCGCGTGGCCGATCCGCTCGCCTTCCTGCGCGCGCAGAAGAACCTGCACCGCATCGACGTCAAGGCCAGCTACCGCGGCGAAGGGCTGGCCAACACGCTGTCCTACCTGTGGGACAGCTGGTACAAGCAGGCGCGCCGCGCGTGGCAGCGCGTGCTGTCGTTCGCCACGCGCAGCAAGGCGGTGGAGGACGCGCCGCAGTTCAGCATGGGCGACCAGATCGCCCAGCCCACGCGCTTCGAGAACAACCCGCAATACGAGCCGCTCAAGGGCTACGACGTGGTGGCGCGCTTCCGCTACCCGATCTGGGACGCCAAGGAGATCGCGCCGCCCAAGGACGTCAAGCTCGAAGGCAGCAGCAGCGAATTCCTGCCGCGCGACGCCGGCAACGTGATGGTGCCGCTGGGCAAGCTCAAGCCGGGCCTGTACATCGTCGAAGGCATCATCGGCACCTACCGCGCGCATACGCTGCTGTTCGTCTCGGACACCGTGGCCATCACCAAGAGCACCGCCGACGGCATGCTGGTATGGGCCGCGCAGCGCAAGAGCGGCCGCCCCGTGAGCGGCGCCAGCCTGGCGTGGACCGACGGCCTCGGCGTGCTGCAAAGCGCCACCACCGGCGCCGACGGCGCGGCGGAACTCGCGCACGCCAGCCCCGAGCGCAGCTACCTGCTCGGCGTGGACCCGGCGGGCGGCGCCTTCATCTCGGAAAACTTCTACTACGACAGCGAGATCTACAACACCAAGCTGTTCGCCTTCACCGACCGGCCGCTGTACCGCCCCGGCGACGAGGTGCGCGTCAAGTTCATCGGCCGCAATTTCCGCAGCGCCACGGAGTCGGCGCCCGCCGCCGCCGGCGACATCAAGCTCGAGGTGCTCGACCCCAACGGTGTGCCGCTGGCCTCGCTTGGCACCGTGCTCAACGCCGACAACGGCGCCGACGCGCGCTTCACGCTGCCGGCCAACGCGCTGGCCGGCGGCTACACGCTGCGCTTCGACTACGGCGGCAACACTTACGGCGGCGCCTTCCGCGTGGCCGAATACATCAAGCCGCATTTCGACGTCAACCTCGCGCTCGACAAGGCCGACTACGCCACCGGCGAGGCCGTCAAGGGCAAGATCCAGCTGCGCTATCCCGACGGCAAGCCGGTCAAGGACGCCAGGCTGTCGGTCAGCCTGCGCGCGCAGCAGGTGACGATGGTCGAGGGCGAGCTGCGCTACGCGGGCCTGTTCCCGGTCAAGCTGGAGCAGCAGGAACTGACCACCGACGGCAGCGGCAACGCCACGCTCGCGCTGCCGGCGGCCAGGGAGCCGAGCCGCTACGTGGTCACGGTGTTCGCCAACGACGGCGCGGCCTACCGCGTCAAGGTCACGCGCGAGCTGCTGATCGCGCGCGGCGCCACGCCGTACAAGCTGACCGGCCCGGCCAACTTCACCAACGCCGGGCAGAGCGTGACCTTCACGCTGCAGGCGCTGGCCGCCCAGGCGGCGGCACCGGCGCAGGCGCCTGCCAGCTGGGAACTGGTGCGGCTCGAATCGCGCGCGCGCACCGAGGGCAAGCTGGGCGCGGCCGCCAATGGCGCGCTGTCGTTCCCGGTGAAGTTCGACCAGCCGGGCTCGTACACGCTGTCGGTCAAGGACGCCGCGGGCAACCTGCTGGCGGCGGCCAGCCACTGGGTCGCGGGCGAGGGCCTGCAGACCGTGCCCGGCAATATCGAGATCGTGTTCGACCGCGACCGCTACCGCATTGGCGACACCGCCGAGGCGCTGGTGACGTTCCCGCTGGCGGTGGAGGACGCGCTGCTCACGCTGGAGCGCGACCGCGTCGAGCGCCGCGGCCTGCTGTCCAGGGGCGGCGACTGGCTCTCGCTGGAAAAGGTCACGGACCGGCAGTGGCGCGCGCGCATCAAGGTCGGCAACGGCTTCAGCCCCAACATGACGTTCTCGGTGCTGTACGTGAAGGACGGCGACTACGTGTTCCAGAACGCCGGCATCGCCGTGGTGCAGCCGACCATCGATCTGGCCGTCAAGAGCGACAAGCCGGTCTATGCGCCCGGCGAGACCGTCACGCTGGACCTGAGCAGCGCCTTCGGCGGCAAGCCGGTGCCGGCCAACCTCACGGTCAGCGTGGTCGACGAAATGGTCTACGTGCTGCAGCCGGAGATCGCGCCGAGCATCGTCGACTTCTTCTACCATCCGCGCCGCAACAGCGTGCGCACCACCTCCAGCCTGAACTTCATCGGCTATGACCTGGCCGTCTCCGGCCAGCAGGGCGGCGCCGGCCCCGAGCGCGGCCGCTACAACGAGCGCGGCGTCAAGGTGCTGGAGCGCCCGCGCCGCGACGAGAAGGACACCGCCGCGTGGGAAGCCAGCCTGCGCACCGGCGCCGACGGGCGCGCGCGCATGACCTTCGTCATGCCGGACTCGCTCACCCGCTGGCGCATCACCGTGCGCGCCATCGCCGCGGATGGCACGGTCGGCCAGCGCACCGCCAACATCCGCTCGGACAAGGCGCTGTACCTCAAGTGGACCGGCCCGCAGCGCTACCGCGCCGAGGATGCGCCGCGCATCGACATGGTCGCCTTCAACCAGGGCGAGCAGGACGTCGCCGCCGACCTCGTGGCCACGGGCGCGGGCCTGAACGTCAGTCAGAGCGTCACGCTCAAGCGCGGCGCCAACTACGTGCGCCTGCCGGTGGCGCCGGGCGCGCTGCGCAGCGGCACGGTCAGCGCCGAGATCCGGCAGCAGGGCAAGGCGGTGGACCGCCTGCAGACCACGCTGACGGTGGAGCCCACCGGCTGGCTGTCGCAGCGCGAGCTGACGCTGCCGCTGTCGGGCGCCAACGCCGCGTTCAAGCTGCCGGCCGACGCGCAGGACGTGCGCTTGCGTTTCGTCGACAGCGCCGCCAGCCAGTTCGCCCGCGTGGCCGACGACCTGCTGGCCTATCCCTACGGCTGCACCGAGCAGACCGCCAGCCGCCTGATTCCGCTGGCGCTGGCCCAGCGCAGCCTGGCCGCGAGCGGTGCCAGTATCGGCGCCAATACCGGCGCCAATACCGGCGGCGACACGCAGGGCCTGGATGCGCTGGTGCGCACCCAGCGCCAGCGCCTGGCGCTGCTGGCCGGCGTCAACGGCCAGTTCGGCTGGTGGGGCGACACGCTCGGCAACAGCGCGCTGCTGACCGCCTACGCTTACTACGCCGACTGGCTGGCCGCGCGCGCGGTCGGCGTCAGCCTGCCGCCCGACCACTGGAAGCGCACGCTGGATGCCTACAAGCAGAGCATGAAGGAGCCGCCGCTGCACCGCGTGCTGGCGCTGTGGTTCATCAACGAAATGGGCCTGCCGGTGGCGACGCAGCTGGGCGGCGTGTCCGCCGAGCTGGGCCGGCCCAGCGGCGATGCAAGCGCCGCCGTGGGGGCCGGCGACAGCCTGGTCTTCGCCGCGCCCGATTCGCCGCAGGGTCGCCGCGTGGCCACCGTGCTGGCCGCGCAGCTCTACAAGCAGATCGGCCAGCCCATGCCCGAAGGGCTGGCAAGCGCGGCCGACGCCGCGCGCCAGGCGCTGGCCGCCGATCCTTCGCCGCTGGTGCAGAGCCTGCTGCTGATGGCCGGCAAGGGCGCCGCCGCCTCGGACGTGCAGGCGCTGCTGTCGCGCGCCGGCGCCGCCAGCCCGACCATCGACCGCGCCGTGACCCTGGTGTGGCTCGACAAGGCGCTCGGCGGCGGCCTTGGCCGCGGCCTGTCCGGCGAGGCCGGCGCCGCGCCGCGCGCGCCGCAAGGCAACTGGCAGGCCGCGCGCGGCCCGCTCGGCCTGCCCGAATGGCGCTGGGCCGGCGCGCAGTTGCCGGAGGCGCTGACGCTGGCCGCGCCGCCGAACATGGACGCGGCATCGCAGTCGTACAACACCAATGCGGTGGTGTCGTACCGCAGCCGCGCGCAGGAGGCGCCGGGCCTGCCGGTCGGCATCGAGCGCAAGCTCTACCGGCTGGTGCCGGCCGGGGAGGAGGGCAAGACCGACAAGGCCGACAAGGGCGGCAAGCCGGCCGATCCCTCCGCCGCCGGCACCGCGGGCCTGGCGTTCTCGGCCAGGCCGGTCAAGCCGGGCGACAAGCTCGACAGCAATACGCTCTACGTCGACGAGATCGTGCTGAGCCCGCGCCAGGGCACTTACCGCTACGGACTGGTCGAGGCGCCGCTGCCGCCGGGCGGCGAAGTCGAGGGCACCACCTGGGGCCTGCGCATCGAAGGCCTGCCCGACCCCGACAACAAGGCCGCCGGCCTGCAGCCGTTCCAGCGCGCCGTGACCTACGAGATGGGCATGCTGTCGTACCACCAGCCGGTGGTCGCGCTGGAGCGGCCCGTGGTGCTGCGCCAACTGGTGCGGTTCTCGCTGCCGGGCAAGTTCAGCCTGCCGCCGGTGCGCTACTTCCGCATGTACCAGCCGGGGGCCAAGGCCCTGCAGGGCGACGGCAAGACCGCGGCCTTCCCGCTGACGGTGGAGTGAGGCCGGCATGCGCGCGGCCGTGACGGCAGGCAGGGCGGGGCGCCGCGGGGCGCGCCGCTTGGTGCATTGTCTTGCGCTGCTGATTTCCTTGTCCTGCGTCGCGCCCGCGTTCGCCGCGGCGCAGGCGCAGGGCGGCGAGCCGCTGCGCTTCGCGCGGCTGGCCGGCGGCGAGGCGCGGCTCTACCGCTTCGGCGGCGGCGGCGAGAGCGCGCCCGCGCCGTTGCCCGCCGGCCTGCGCACGCCGCTGGGCAGCGTGTGGAAGCTGTTCGTCTACAGCTACCTCGTGGGCCGCGACAAGCGCACCGAGGACTACACCTGCCGCGGCGGCGACCCCGAGGAAGTCTATTGCTGCACGGCCGGCCAGGGCATCGACCGCGAGCATGCGCTGGTGCGGTCGTGCGGGCGCTATTTCGAGCCGCGCCGGCTGGGTCTGTCGGGCGCCGACTGGCGCCGCTTCTGGCAGGACGCCGGCGCGCCCGCCTGGCTGCAGGACATGCAGGCGATGCGCCCGGAGCATGCGGTGCCGGTGGCCGAGCTGCTGGCGGCGCTGCACGCGGTGCCGCCCGCCGCGCAGCAGGCCGCCTCGGCCACGCTGGTGTCGGTGCTGACCGTGGGGCGCGGCGAAGGCACGCTGGCCGACTACGGCAGTCTGCTGCGCGCCAAGACCTGGACCATGCCCGATCCGGCGCGGCCGGGCGCGTCCATCGGCGGCGCGGCCGGCTGGCTGGCCGACGGCAGCCCGGCGTGGCTGGGCGGGCAGGGCGCCAGCGCCAGTGTGCTGCGGCGCGCGGCGCCGCTGCTGCGGCCGCTGCTGGCCGCGGTGCCGGTGCCCGACGACGGCGCCTGCGTGCTGGTCGACCTGTTCGAGCGCTACCCGCTGCGCGATGTGCGCGGCGCCGATGGCAAGGCCGCGCCGGCCGGCCCGCTCGACGGCAGCTTCCGCGCCGAGTTCGCCAACGGCAACAGCGCGCGCGTGGCAAGCCGCGGCGAGCTCAGCCTGCTGCGCCCGGCCGGCGCCGCGCCGCGCGTGGTCGGGCGCTTCGGCCTCAACGACTACGTGGCGCGCGTGGTGGAGCGCGAAGGCGACACCGCCGAGCCCGAGGCGGCCCGCGCGCTGGCCGTGGCCGCGCGCAGCTACCTGGTCCAGCAGGCCACGCGCGAGCAGGGCTGCTTCCGCATCGCCGACAGCAGCCGCACCCAGCGCGTGCTGCCGCGTCCCGCCGGCGCCGCCGCGCGGCGCGCGGCCGACCAGACCGACGCGCTGGTGCTGTCCGGCGTGGCCGTGCGCTACCACCACGATGCCGGCGGCCAGGGCCGCATGGCGTGGACCGAGGCCCGGCGCGCGGCCGCGCAGGGGCAGGCGTTCGACGCCATCCTCGCGCGCTGGTGGCCGCAGGCCACGCTGACCTCGTTCCAGAGCCCGGTGGCCGGCGACTGCCTGGCGGTCGCCGGCGCGCGCCAATGGCTGGCGCAGCGCGCGCCGCAATGGCAGCGCCGGCTCGGCGCCGAGCCCGGCTTCGAGGCGCCGCCGCTGCCCGCGGTGTGCGAGGTGCGCGAAGGCCGGCCCTATGCCGACGCGCGCCGCAACCGGCTCTACATCCACCGGCTCGCCAGCGAGGACGACCGCATCGCGCTGGCGCATGAATACCTGCATCTCGCATTCGCGCGCCATCCGCGCGGCCAGGACGAGTCGTTCGTCGAAAGCCTCGCGCGCCGGCTGGTGCGCAGGGAAGATCCCTCATGAACCGCCATTCTCTTTTTTCGCGTTGCTGGCGCCGCGTGGCGCTGGCTTGCGCGCTGGCGCCGCTGGCCGCCACGGCCGGTCCGGTGGCCGACCTCGACGGCCCCGCCGGCGGCTGGCGCCACAGCGGCCTGTCCAGCGAGCTGGAGCGCTACACGGCGGCCTATCCCAAGCCGCCGGTGGACCGCGGCGCGCAGAAATACCGCACGCTGATCGAAGGCCGCCTGCGCCAGGCCGGCAGCGCAGGCCGCAAGCCGCCCACGCTGGTGGTCAACGGCAACGCCATGCCGCTCTATGCCGACGAGCAGGGCCGCTTTGCGCGGCCGTGGGCGTTCGGGCGCGGCTCCAACAGCGTGGAGATCATTTCCGCCGACGGCGCCGCGCGCCAGCGCCTGCAGTTCTACGAGGCCGACGCCACCAAGGTCCAGGCCAGGCTGCGCGCGGTGCTGACGTGGGACGATCCCAAGGCGGAAGTCGACCTCCATGTGATCTCGCCCGAAGGCGGGCACGCTTTCTGGGCCAGCCCGCTGCTGGCCGAGGGTGGCGGGCTCGACGTGGACAGCGTGGACGGCGCCGGCCCCGAAATTTTCTCCAGCGCCGCGCCGCGCCCCGGCGTGTGGCTGTTCTACGTGAACTACTGGGGCAACTTCGACGCGAGCGGCTACAACTTCCAGTCCGGGGCGAACGCGCGCGACCTGATCACCGCCAAGCTCACGCTGATCTACAACGAAAACACCCTCAACGAAAAGCGCGAGACGCTGGTGATGCCGCTGCGCAAGCTGGGCGAACTGGCGCTGATGAAGTCGGTGCGCTTCTGAAGCCCGCCGCCGGGAAAGACAATGCCCGCAAGGGCGATGGGACTGTGGATATGCATCGCAAGCCGAACCTCGTTCTAGCCAGCCTGATCCTGCCGCTGCTGGCCACCGCCGCGCACGCCGGCGACGCCATCGAGTTCACCACGCCGCGCAACGGCTGGCGCAACGCCGCCGGCGACACGGCTGCCTACACGCAGGAGGTCCACTATCCGGCGGTGTCGGTGTCCACGCCGGCGGGGCAGCCCGCCAGCGCGATGATCGCCGGGCGCATCCGTACCTCGCCCAAGGCCGACGCGGGCGATGCTGGCGATGCGGCCAGCGCCGCCGCGCCGGCTGCCCGCGGGCGGCGCGGCGCCGGCCAGGTCGCCACGCTGGTGGTCAACGGCGTCGCCATGCCGCAGCGGGTGGAAGAAGACGGTAGCTTTTCGCGGCCCTACGCCTTCTCCGGCGGCAGCAACAGCGTGGAGATGCGCACCGCGCAGGGCGCCGGCAAGCGCGTGCAGTTCTACGACGGCTACCAGGGCCGGACCCGCCCGCGCCTGCGCGTGGTACTGTCCTGGGACAGCGACGCGACCGACCTCGACCTGCACGTGGTGGCGCCCGACGGCCAGCACATTTTCTACGCCAACCGCGTGGCCGGCAACGGCGGCGCGCTCGACGTGGACGTGACCACCGGCTACGGGCCGGAGATCTACTCGATCGCCGCGCCGCCGCCCGGCACCTACCTCGTCTACGTGAACTACTACGGCAGCGGCGCGGGGCCCGAGGCGATCACCGTGGCGCAGGTGGCGGTCATCACGGACGAGAACACGCCCAACGAAAAGCAGCAGGTCTTCCGCGTGCCGATGCGCAAGCCCGGCGAGCTGACCCTGATCAAGTCCTTTGTCATGAAGTGACCCGGAACCGATGCCCCCGATGCCGCCCCCGCCGCCGCACAAGATCCTGTTTCTCAGCGTTTCCGCCGGCGCCGGCCACATGCGCGCGGCCGAGGCGCTGCGCCTGACCGCGCAGGCCGAATTCCCCGAGGTGCGGACCTTGCATCTCGACGTGATGGGCTACGTGCCCGCCACCTTCCGCAAGCTCTACACGGATTTCTACATCAAGCTGGTCAACAGCTATCCGGCCCTGTGGGGCATGCTTTACGCTCACACTTCCGAGGCCGATCCGGCCGCGCCCATGCAGAAGCTGCGGCGCGCCGCCGAGCGCCTGAGCACGCGCGCGCTGCGCCGCGCGATCGACGAGTTCGCGCCGGACGCCATCGTCTGCACGCATTTCCTGCCGGCCGAGATCCTGATGCACGAGGTGCGCCGCCAGCGCCTGGCGGTGCCGGTGTGGGTGCAGGTGACTGACTTCGACCTGCACGGCATGTGGGTGATCCCGCATATGACCGGCTACTTCGCCGCCAGCGAGGAGATCGCCTTCCGCATGCGCGCGAGCCGCATCGAGCCGGACCGCGTCCATGCCACCGGCATCCCCGTGGTGCCGGCCTTCACCGCGCCGCAGGACCGGCAGGCCTGCGCCGCGCACTTCGGGCTGGACCCGGCGCGGCGCACCATCATGCTGATGGGCGGCGGCGCCGGCCTCGGCGGCCTGGACGAGGTGGCCGGCGCGCTGCTGGGGCTGGACCACGACTTCCAATTGATCGTCATGGCCGGGCGCAACGAGGCCGCGCTGGCGCGCCTCGGGGCGCTCGCCGCCGCCCGGCCGGGCCGGCTGTTCCCGTTCGGCTTCACCGACGAGGTGGCGCGGCTGATGGCCTGCTCCGACCTCGTCATCACCAAGCCGGGCGGCCTCACCACCTCCGAGTGCCTGGCGATGGGCGTGCCGATGATCGTCAACGCGCCGATCCCCGGGCAGGAAGAGCGCAATGCCGACTACCTGCTGGAGCAGGGCGCGGCGCTCAAGTCGGTGGACCTGGTCTCGCTCGAATACCGCGTGCGCCTGCTGCTGGCCGAGCCGGCGCGGCTGGCGCAGATGCGCGAGCGCGCCCGCGCGCTGGGCCGGCCGGCGGCGGCGCGGCGCGTGCTGCAGACCGTGCTGGCGCAACTGTCCGGCCGGCCGCAGCCGGCGCCGGCGCTGGCGGGGGCGCACTGATGCGCTCCCTGAACCTCTCGGCCCTGCCGCGGCAGGCGCAGGCCTGGCCCCCGCGCCATCCGCTGGCGCTGGTGCTGACGGTCGGCTGGACCCTGCTGATGGCGTACTTCTTCGCCAACGTCGAGATCCAGATCGAAGGCGCCGCCGGCTGGGCCGCCAACCTGCCGACCTGGCGCATCGAGCGCCACTGGCTGCTGGACATCTTCTGGGGCGGGCGCCCCATGACCGGCTATCACGCCTGGGTGTTTCCGTGCGTGGCGCTGTTCTTCCATTTCCCGCTGCTGTTCGCCGGGCGCTGGAACTGGCGCGCCGAGGCCCGGGTGCTCGCCTGCATCATGCTGTTCTGGATTACGGAGGACTTTCTCTGGTTCGTGCTCAACCCGGCCTACGGCGTGGCGCGCTTCGCGCCGGCGTTCGTGCCGTGGCATGTCCACTGGCTGGGCGGCGCGCCGACCGACTACTGGGTCGGCCTCGGCGCGGCGGCGGCGCTGCTGTGGTTTTCGTGCCGGCGGCCGGGCTGAACCGGGCTGAACCGGAGGAGCGCACGAGAACGGGGAATCGGGCAGTGGCGGGAAAGTGACGCGGCGGGCGGGTACCGCACCGCGGCGGTGCGCCATGCACACATAGGAGTAGAATCACGCCTCCTGCACTTTGTCGCATTCTTATAACAAATAACGATGAGCCCCCGTCCTTCGCGCATGGCGTGCATTGACGCACTCAAGGCGATCAGCTCGCAGCTGATCGTGCTGCATCACCTTGCTTTCTACGGCCCGATGTCGGATGTGGCCCACGTGCTGGCCCCCGACCTGCTCGACTGGTTCTCGCAGTACGCGCGCATCGCGGTGCAGGCCTTCCTCGTCATCAGCGGCTTCCTGGCGGCGCGCAGCCTCGCGCCCGGCGGCCACCTGATGGTGCCGCATCCGCTGCTGGCGATCTGGCGGCGCTACCAGAAGCTGGTGGTGCCCTACACCGTGGCCATCCTGATCGCCATCGCTGGCGCCGCGATCGCGCGCACCTGGATGCATCACGATTCCATTCCCGGCGCGCCGGGCCTGCACCAGTTCCTGGCGCACGTGCTGCTGCTGCACAACGTGCTCGATTTCGACGCGCTCTCGGCGGGCGTCTGGTACGTGGCCATCGACCTGCAGCTGTTCGCGCTGCTGATCGTGGCGCTGTGGGCGGCGCGCCTGTGCGCGCGCCGGCTGGAAGCGGGCGGCGCGGCGCTGGGCATGCTGGCGGTGTCGGCGCTGGCGCTGGCGTCGCTGTTCTGGTTCAACCGCGATGCCGCCTGGGACGTGTGGGCGATCTATTTCTTCGGCGCCTATGGCATGGGCACGCTGGCGTACTGGGCCTCCGCGCCCGAGCGCTCGCCGGTGGCGCTGCTGGTGCTGGGCGCGGCGGTGGCGGCCGCGCTGATCGTGGATTTCCGCCTGCGCATCGCGGTGGCGCTGGCGGTGGCGCTGCTGCTGGGCATGGCGCGCCGCGGCGGCTGGCTGGAGCACTGGCCGCGCGCCAGCGCGCTGGCATTTTTCGGGCGCATTTCCTACTCGGTGTTCTTGGTCCACTTCCCGGTCTGCCTGGTGGTCAACGCGGTGGTGTTCCATCTTGCGCCACAGCAGCCGGTGCTCAATGCGCTCGGCATGGTCGCGGCATGGCTGCTGAGCAACGTGGCCGGCACGCTGTTCCATCGTTATGTGGAAAGCGGGGCGCCGCTGAGCGCGATGCGCCAGGCGCTGTGGCCGACCCGTGCCGGGTCCGCTGCGCGGCGCCAGCCGGTGGGGCGCGAGCGCTCCACCTGAACTGCCGGCCGGCAGGCCCGGCTTCCTGCGCGGCGCGTTCCAGGCGGCGCCCGGCCCACCCAGGCCGGGCGCCGCTTTCACATGGTGCCACTGCACCACAAGCCGGCGGCGGGCCGCACGCGCACGGTGCGCCCGGGCGCCGCGCGGCAGGGTTGGCCGCGCAACATACGGTAAAAACGAGCATTGGGATATGGCATGAAGGTTGCCTACTATGGAATCGTAAACCTGACCGTTTGGTCAGGATTCCCGTTCCGAGGCTGCCATGTCCGATCATATCGTCCTGACCTCGCACGCACGCCGCGACAAGCCGGCGGAGCCCATCCACTGGGGTGCGGCCACCGCCGCGGAGCGCGGTCCCGTGATCGCCAGCCTCACCAATCCCGCGCAGCGCAACGTGATCGGCACCCACTCGGGCGCCTACGCGGTCTATCGCGCGCTGGCGGTGGCCTCGGGCAAGCTGCAGCGCGACCACCGCGCCGACCTGACCGACACCGCGCCGGCCGAGGTGATCGGCCCGCATCCGCAGTGGGCCGACCCGGACAAGATCGTCTCGCTGGACCCGTGGGGCCACCTGGTCTCCACCGCGTTTGCCGACCGCATCGCGGCGGGCATCGACATCCGCCCGTCGATCGCCATCACGCGCGCCCACATCAACATGCCGGAGCTGGCCGGCGCCATCGCCGCCGGGCGGCTGGTGCCGGACGGCCAGATCCTGCACGCCAACGGCGACGTGCGCGTCACCAAGGCCGCGATCGACCCGGTGTGGTACCTGCCGGGGCTGGCGCGGCGCTTCGACATCAAGGAAAGCGTGCTGCGCCGCGCGCTGTTCGAGCAGACCAGCGGCATGTTCCCGGAACTGGTGACGCGGCCCGACCTGAAGGTGTTCCTGCCGCCCATCGGCGGCATGACGCTGTATTTCTTCGGCGACGTCGGCAAGCTCGGCAAGCCCGAGACCCGCGTGGCATGCCGCGTGCATGACGAATGCAACGGCTCCGACGTGTTCGGCTCCGACATCTGCACCTGCCGGCCCTATCTCGCGCATGGCATCGAAGTCTGCATCGAGATGGCGCAGCAGGGCGGCGTGGGCCTGGTGGTCTACAACCGCAAGGAAGGCCGGGCGCTGGGCGAAGTCACCAAGTTCCTGGTCTACAACGCGCGCAAGCGCCAGGTCGGCGGCGACCGCGCCGAGACCTATTTCGCGCGCACCGAATGCGTGGCCGGCGTGCAGGACATGCGCTTCCAGGAACTCATGCCCGACGTCTTCCACTGGCTCGGCATCAAGCGCATCGACCGCTGGGCCTCGATGAGCAACATGAAGCATGGGGCGCTGACCGCGCAGGGCATCGAAGTGGTCGAGCAGGTGGCGATTCCCGATGCGCTGATCCCGGCCGACGCCCGCGTGGAAATCGACGCCAAGGTAGCGGCTGGCTACTTCACGAGCTATACCCCGCCCGACGCGGAAGAACTGGCGCTGGCAAAGGGTAGAGGACTGGACGAATGAACGAGACACCTGAAGCGGGCGCGCCGGGCGGCGCGTCCGGCGGCTTCACCGATGCGCCCGGCTGGGCCAGCCCGGTGCCGCCGGGGCATCCGGCCGCGGCGCTGCTGACCGGCCAGGCCGTGCGCACGCGCTGCGCGGCCGTGACCGGGCACGTGGCGGCGGGCGCGTCCGAGCTGTTTACCTGGCACCCGGACCGCATCCCGGCGGTGGCCGACTACGTGGCGGCCACCATCCGCCAGCGCTACCCGGACCTGAACGTGCCGTATCACAGCCGCTGGCGCCATTTCGAGAGCGGCCAGGGCGGCGAGCGGCTGGACCGCTGGCAGATCCTGTGCGAGCGCGGCGGCTTGTCCGGCGAGGCGGACCGCGAGGAACGGGCCCGCATCGGCATCGACCTGGTGATCCCCAGCGTGCTGCTCGACGCCGGCGCCGGCCCGGACTGGCGCTACCGCGACCCGGCCAGCGACCTGCTGCTCACGCGCTCGGAAGGGCTCGGCGTGGCCAGCTTCGACCTGTTCGCGCGCGGCGGCTTTTCCGCGCAGCTCGGCCAGCCGCTGCGCGCCGATGCCGAGCGGCTGATGCGCATCGATGCATCCTCCATCGCCACCGCGTTCCAGGTGGCGCAGCACAACCCGCTGGTCGGCCTGGAAGGCCGCGCCGGGCTGCTGCGCCGGCTGGGCGAGGTGGCGCGGGCCACGCCCGCCGTGTTCGGCACGCCGGCGCGGCTGGGCAACCTGTACGACTACCTCAAGGCGCACGCCGTCGACGGCCGCATCGAAGCCGGCTTCGTGCTGACCACGCTGCTGGTGGCGCTGGGGCCGGTGTGGCCCGGCCGCGTCAAGCTGGAGGGCGTCTCGCTGGGCGACTGCTGGCATCACCCGGCCTGCGCCGACGGCCTGGTGCCGTTCCACAAGCTCACGCAATGGCTGACGTACTCGCTGCTGGAGCCGCTCGAGGACGCCGGCCTGACCGTGACGGGGCTGGAAGTCCTCACCGGCCTGCCCGAATACCGCAACGGCGGCCTGCTGTTCGACTTCGAGCTGATGGTGCCGCGCGATCCGGCCTTCGCCAGCGTCACGCATACGGTGGACGAGCCGGTCATCGTGGAGTGGCGCGCGCTCACCGTCACCGGGCTGGACCTGGTGGCGGCGTCGGTGCGCGAGGCGCTCGGGCTGTCGGCCGAGGCCTTCCCGCTGGCGCGCGTGCTGGAGGGCGGCACCTGGGCGGCGGGACGGCGCATTGCCGCCAAGCGCAGGCCGGGCGGCGCGCCGCCCTTCGCCATCGACAGCGACGGCACGGTGTTCTAGCCGCCGCGCCGCGCGCTTTCCCGCCGCGCGCGGCACGACCTTTTCGCGATTCGCCTCCCGAGGAGCGCAACATGACCGACCTTTCCGCCGTACCGCCCGTCACGCCTTCGGTGATGGTGGTGGACCATCCGCTCGTGCAGCACAAGGTCACGCTGGTCCGCAGCGAGGACACCACCACCGACAATTTCCGGCGGCTGGTGCGCGAGATCAGCCAGTTGCTGACCTACGAGGCCACGCGCGACCTGGCGATGGAGACCATCGCCATCAAGACGCCGATCGCGCCGATGGAGTCGCCGGTGCTGTCCGGCAAGAAGCTGTGCCTGGTGTCGATCCTGCGCGCCGGCAACGGCTTCCTGGACGGCATGCTGGACCTGCTGCCGGCCGCGCGCGTGGGCCACATCGGCCTGTACCGCGACCCGGAGACGCTGGAGCCGATCGAGTATTACTTCAAGATGCCGGAGGACATCCACGAGCGGCTGGTGATCGTGGTGGACCCGATGCTGGCCACCGGCAATTCCGCCATCGCCGCGCTCAACCGCCTCAAGGAAGCCGGCGTGAGCACGCTCAAGTACGTGTGCCTGATCGCCTCGCGCCAGGGCTTGCGCGCGCTGCAGGCGGCGCATCCGGACGTGGCCATCGTCACCGCCGCCATCGACGAGGAGCTCAACGAGCACGGCTACATCGTGCCCGGCCTGGGCGACGCGGGCGACAGGCTCTACGGCACCAAGTGATGGGCGCGCCGGCCACGGCGCAGCCGCCATGCTTCCCGCCGCGGCGGGAGGCGGCTGGCGGGCGCATCCGCCAGGAGAACGAGGCGCTGATCCTGCGCGCGGCCGAATACGTGTTCGCGCGCGCCGGGTTCGCCGGCGCCACGATGGCCGAGATCGCCACGCGCGCGGGCGTGCCCAAGTCCAACCTGCATTACTACTTCCGCACCAAGCAGGCGCTGTACCGCGCGGTGCTGGCGCACACGCTGGCGCTGTGGCTGTCCGAGACCGACATCATCGACGCCGGGCAGCGCCCGCAGGTGGCGCTGGAGCAGTACATCCGCGCCAAGATGCGGCTGTCGGCCAGCCACCCGGACGCCTCGCGCGTGTTCGCCAACGAGCTGCTGCACGGCGCGCCGGAGATCCGCGACGTGCTCAGCGGCGCGCTGCGCGCGCTGGTGCTGCGCAAGGCCGGCGTCATCAAGGAGTGGATCGCGCGCGGCGAGATGGCCAGCGTGGATCCGCGGCACCTGTTCTTCACGATCTGGGCCGCCACCCAGACCTATGCCGATTTTGAGTCGCAGGTATGCGCCGTGCTCGGGGTGAGCCACCTGGGCCAGCGCGATTTCGAACAGGCCACCGACCACCTGGTGCGGCTGCTGCTGCGCGGTTGCGGGCTGGAACCGGCCGGCCTGGCCGTGGAGTTATCGTCAACAAGGGGAGAAAACCATGAGGTTTGAGGGCAAGCGCAGGACCTGGTTGAAACTGGCGGCCGCCGCCGCCGGCGCAAGCGCGCTGGCCGGCGTGCAGCCGGCATGGGCGCAGGCCAGGGTGAAGGTCGCGGCCGTGTACACGGTGCCGGTCGAGCAGCAGTGGGTGTCGCGCATCCACAAGGCGCTCAACGAGGCCAAGGCGCGTGGTGAGATCGACTACGTGTTCTCGGAAAGCGTGTCCAACGCCGACTACGAGCGCGTGCTGCGCCAGTATGCCGAGCAGGGCTCGGCGCTGATCCTGGGCGAATCCTTCGCGGTCGAGGCGGCCGCGCGCAAGGTGGCCAGGGACTATCCCAAGACCGCCTTCCTGATGGGCTCGTCCGGCAAGCCCCAGGCGCCCAACTTCTCGGTGTTCGACAACTACATCCAGGAGCCTTCCTACCTGACCGGCATGATCGCCGGCGGCATCACCAAGACCAACCATATCGGCATGGTCGGCGGTTATGCCATCCCCGAGGTCAACCGGCTGATGCACGCCTTCATGGAAGGCGCGCGCGAGGTCAATCCCAAGGTGAAGTTCACGGTCAGCTTCATCGGCTCGTGGTTCGATCCGCCCAAGGCCAAGGAAGCCGCCTTCGCCATGATCGACAAGGGCGCGGACGTGCTCTACGCCGAGCGCTTCGGCGTCTCCGACGCGGCCAAGGAGAAGGGCCGGCTGGCCATCGGCAACGTCATCAACACCCAGCCGCAGTATCCGGCCACGGTGGTGGCCTCGGCGCTGTGGAACATGGAGCCCACGGTGGCCGCGGCGCTGGCCAAGGTCAAGTCGGGCCAGTTCAAGAACGAGGACTACGGCTCGTATTCGCTGATGAAGTACAAGGGCGCCGAGCTGGCGCCGCTAGGCACCTTCGAAGGCAAGGTGCCGGCCGACGTGATGGCCAAAGTCAAGGCGAAGGAGAAGGCCATTCTCGACGGCAAGTTCGTGGTGAAGGTGGTGGAGACGGAGCCGAAGTCGACGCAGTGAGGCTGGCGTTGGTAGCGCCGGTCCCGTCTTTCTCCCCTCCCCACTTTGTGGGAGAGGGGAGCGAACCATTGGTATTCCTGATGCTCCGCATTTCGTTTCCATGCCAACTCCCATCCTCCGCCTGAACGGCATCACCAAGCGCTTCGGCACGCTGCTGGCCAACGACGCCATCTCGCTGGAACTCCGGCGCGGCGAGGTGCTGGCCCTGCTGGGCGAGAACGGCGCGGGCAAGAGCACGCTGGTCAGCATCCTGTTCGGCCATTACGTGGCCGACGCCGGCACCGTGGAGGTCGACGGCCGGGCGCTGCC
>NZ_AQPL01000188.1:0-37651 GCF_000395345.1 Cupriavidus sp. WS
CACCGTGGAGGTCGACGGCCGGCCGCTGCCGCCGGGCCAGCCGCGCGCGGCGCTGGCCGCCGGCATCGGCATGGTGCACCAGCATTTCACGCTGGCCGACAATCTTTCCGTGCTCGACAACATCCTGCTCGGCACGCAGCCGCTGTGGCAATGGCGGCTGGAGCGCCGCGCCGCGCGCGCGAAGGTGCTGGCGCTGGCGCATCGCTTCGGCCTCGCGGTGCGGCCGGGCGCGCGCGTGGGCGAGCTGTCGGTCGGCGAGCGCCAGCGCGTGGAGATCGTCAAGGCGCTGTACCGCGGCGCGCGCGTGCTGATCCTCGACGAGCCCACCGCGGTGCTGACGCCGCACGAGGCCGAGACGCTGTTCGCCACGCTGGCGCAACTGATCGCGGAGGGCTTGTCGGTGATCTTCATCAGCCACAAGCTCGATGAAGTGCTGCGCGTGTCCAGCCGCATCGCCGTGCTGCGCGGCGGCAAGCTGGTGGCGCAGCGCGAGGCGGCGCAGACCAGCAAGGCGGAACTGGCCGAACTGATGGTGGGGCGCGCGGTCGCCATGCCGGAGCGGGCCGCCGGTGCCGCGGGCGATGCCGCGCCGGTGGTGCTGGCGCTGGAGCAGGCCGGCGCGCGCGGCACGGACGGGCGCATGCGGCTCGACCGGCTCAGCCTGCGGGTGCGCGCCGGCGAGATCGTCGGCATCGCGGGCGTGTCCGGCAACGGGCAGGCGGCGCTGGCGGAACTGCTCAGCGGCACGCTGGCGGCCACCGAAGGCCGCGTCACGCTGGCCGGCCAGCCGATGCCGGCGCGCCCGCGCGCGTGGATCGGCGCGGGTGTCGCGCGCGTGCCGGAGGACCGCCATGCGGTCGGCGTGGTGGGCGACCTTGCCGTGTGGGAGAACGCCGCCAGCGAGCAGCTTGGCCAGCCGCGCTTCTCGCGCGCCGGCGTGATCCGCCGCGCGGCGGCGCAGCGCTTCGCGCGCGAACTGGTGGCGCGCTTCGACGTGCGCACCGCCGGCATCGAGGTGCCGGCGCGCACCATGTCCGGCGGCAACATGCAGAAGCTGATCCTGGGCCGGGCGCTGTCGGTGCGCGGCGAGGGCCGCGCGCCGCTGTTGGTGGTGGCCAGCCAGCCGACCTGGGGACTGGACATCGGCGCGGTGGCCTACGTGCGCGCGCGCCTGCTGGAGGCGGCGCGCGAGGGCGCGGCCGTGCTGCTGATCTCGGAAGACCTCGACGAACTGCACGCGCTGGCCGACCGCATCGCGGTCATGCACGCCGGCCGCCTGACCGAGGCGCGCCCGACGGCGGACTGGACGCTCGCGGCGCTCGGCCTGGCGATGGCCGGCGCCGGCGGCGGCGCGCCGGGCGGCGCCGGCGACGCGGAGGTGCTGCATGCGGCTTGAACCCCGGAGCGGCGTGTCGCGCGTGGCCATGCTGGCCGCGCCCGTGCTGGCCATCGCGGCCACCTTGCTGATCTGCGCGGTGCTGGTGCGCTGGGCCGGCGCGCCGGTGGGGCGCGCTTATGCGCTGCTGCTCGAAGGCGGCTTCGGCTCGCGCTTCGCGTGGTCGGAGACGCTGACGCGCGCCACGCCGCTGATCCTGACCGGGCTGTCGGTGGCGGTGGCGTTCCGCGCGCGGTTGTTCAACATCGGCGCGGAGGGGCAGCTGTACCTCGGCGCGCTGGCGGCGGTGGCCGTGGGCGGGCAGGTCGACGGCGCGGTGGCGCCGTGGGCGGAGCACCTGCCGGTGGCCGTGCATTTCGCGCTGATGGTGGCGGCCGGCATGCTGGCCGGCGCCTTGCTGCTGCTGGGCGCGGCGTGGCTCAAGACGCGGCTCGGCGTGGACGAGGTGGTGACCACCTTGCTCGGCAACTTCATCGTGCTGCTGTTCGTCTCGATGATGCTGGACGGACCGATGAAGGACGCCACCGCGATGGGCTGGCCGCAGTCGGTGCCGCTGGTGCCCGAGCTGGAACTGTCGAAGCTGATGGCGCGCTCGCGCGTGCACAGCGGCCTGCTGCTGGCGTGCGCGCTGGCGCTGATCCTGTGGGCGGTCAACCGCTTCACGGTGTTCGGCCTGCACATGCGCGCGGTGGGCGCCAACGCGCGCGCCGCGGCCTTCGTCGGCGTGCCGGTGCGGCGCGTGACGATGTGGACCGCGCTGCTGTCGGGCGCGCTGGCGGGGCTGGCCGGCGTGGTGGAGGTGGCGGGCCGCACCAGCTACCTGACGCTGGACATCTCGCCGGGCTACGGCTACGCGGGCGTGGTGATCGCCATGCTGGCCGGGCTGCATCCGCTGGGCGTGGTGGCGGCCTCGGTGTTCGTGGCCGGCGTGCTGGTCGGCGCCGACGGCATGAGCCGCGCGGTGGGCGTGCCCAACACCATCGCCGACGTGATCGTGGCGGTGGCGCTGCTGTCCATGCTGGTGGCGACCATGCTGGCGCGCTACCGCATCCGCTTCGACGCCCTGCGCAAGGTGGCCTGATGGAACTGCTCGACATCCTGGCCTCGGCGCCGTTCTGGATCGCGGTGCTGCGCGTGGCCACGCCGCTGGTGTTCGGCACGCTCGGCGTGCTGCTGTGCGAGCGCGCCGGCGTGCTCAACCTCGGCATCGAGGGAATCATGGTGGCCGGCGCCTTCGGCGGCTGGCTGGCGGTCTATCACGGCCTGCCGCTGTGGGGCGGCGTGGCGGTGGCCGCGGCCGTGGGGCTGGCGTTCGGCCTGCTGCACGGCTGGCTGACGGTGAGCCTGGCGCTGTCGCAGCACGTTGCCGGGCTGGGCGTGACCATGCTGGCCACCAGCTTGTCCTACTACGCCTACCGGCTCGGCTTTGCCTCGGTGTCCACGCCGCCCACCATCGTGCCGTTCGCGCCGATGCGCTGGATGGCGGAGGTGCCGCTGCTCGGTCCGGTATTGGGCCCGGTGTTCGGGGAAGAGACCGCGCTGACCCTGCTCGCGCTGGCGCTGGTGCCACTGGTGGCCTGGCTGCTGTACCGCACGCCGCTCGGCCTCGCGGTGCGCATGGTCGGCGAGAATCCGGCCGCGGCCGAGGGGCAGGGCATCCGCGTGGGCGCCATGCGCATCGGCGCGGTGATGGCGGGCTCGGCGCTGATGGCGGTGGGCGGCGCCTTTCTCACGCTGTCGGCCTTCAACGCCTTCTTCTTCAACATGATCAACGGCCGCGGCTGGATCTGCGTGGCGCTGGTGGTGTTCGCCTCGTGGCGCCCGGGCCGCGCGCTGGCCGGCGCGCTGCTGTTCGCCGCCTTCGACGCGCTGCAGCTGCGCCTGCAGCAAAGCGGCGCCAGCCTGCCGGGCCTGCCGGCGCTGCCATACCAGCTCTACCTGATGCTGCCCTACGTGCTGTCGATCCTGGCGCTGGTGCTGGTGGCGCGGCGCGCCACCTATCCGCAGGCGCTGATGAAGCCCTATCGCAAGGGCGAACGCTGATCCATCCCGTCTCCCAGAAAAAGAACCCGCCATGCTCGACCTGATCCTGCGCAACTGCACGCTTCCCGATGGCCGCACCGGCATCGACGTCGGCATCGCCGGCGACCACATCAAGGCGGTGGAGCCGGCGCTCAAGGCGCACGCCGCCACCGAGGTCGACGCCGCCGGCCAGCTGGTGACGCCGCCGTTCGTCGACGCGCATTTCCACATGGACTCCACGCTGTCCTACGGCCAGCCGCGCATCAACCAGTCCGGCACGCTGCTCGAGGGCATCGCCCTGTGGGGCGAGCTCAAGCCGCTGCTGACGCAGGACGCCATCGTCGAGCGCGCGCTGGCCTATTGCGACTGGGCCGTGGCCAAGGGCCTGCTGGCGATCCGCTCGCACGTGGACGTATGCGACCCGCGCCTGCTCGCCACCGAAGCGCTGCTGCACGTGCGCGAGAAGGTCAAACCCTATCTGGACCTGCAACTGGTGGCGTTCCCGCAGGACGGGCTGCTGCGCGCGCCCGGCGCGCTCGACAACCTCAAGCGCGCGCTCGGCATGGGCGTGGATGTGGTCGGTGGCATTCCACATTTCGAGCGCACCATGAGCGATGGCGCCGACTCCGTGCGCATCCTGTGCGAGCTGGCCTGCGAGCGCGGGCTGCGCGTGGACATGCATTGCGACGAGACCGACGACCCGCTGTCGCGCCATGTCGAGACGCTGGCCGCGCAGACCGTGCGGCTGGGCCTGGAGGGCAGGGTGGCCGGCTCGCACCTGACCTCGATGCACTCGATGGACAACTACTACGTGTCCAAGCTGATCCCGCTCATGCATCAGTCCGGCGTGGCCGCCATCGCCAACCCGCTCATCAACATCACGCTGCAGGGCCGGCACGACACCTATCCGAAGCGGCGCGGCATGACGCGCGTGCCCGAACTGATGGCCGCGGGCGTGCCGGTGGCGTTCGGCCACGACTGCGTGATGGACCCCTGGTACGGGCTCGGCTCGGGCGACATGCTGGAGGTCGCCCACATGGGCCTGCACGTGGCGCAGATGACCGGGCAGGACGCCATGCGCGCGTGCTTCGCCGCCGTCACCGAGACCCCGGCCCGCATCCTCGGGCTGGAAGGCTACGGCATCGCGCCGGGATGCCGCGCCGACCTCGTGCTGCTGCAGGCGCGCGATCCGGTGGAGGCGATCCGGCTGCGCGCCACGCGGCTGATGGTGCTGCGCGCGGGCAAGGTGGTCGCCAGCACGCGTCCGGCCACCGCCACGCTGCATCTGCCGGGCCGGCCGGGGCAGGTGTGTTTTCAGCCATGAGCGCCGCCGGCGCCAGAAAATGCGTGCCGGGGTGTTGACAGCCGAATCCGAACTTGCCATAATGTTTTTCTTCGCAGCGCTGCAGCAGTTCACGCAGCAAAACGAAGCCCAGATGGCGAAATTGGTAGACGCACTAGGTTCAGGTCCTAGCGGTGGCAACACTGTGGAGGTTCGAGTCCTCTTCTGGGCACCAAGACTCGATGAGAAAGGCCGTTGCAGATGCAGCGGCCTTTTTCTTTTTGCGGCGCTCGTTTTGCGATGAGACTCCGATGGCGAGGCGAGCTTCCGGCGGCACGGTCCTGGCCCGCGGGTACGCGCCGGCTTCGCGCCTTCAGCTCCGTTCTGTTTCAGGTTTGCATCGTCCGCCACGCCGGTCCATGCGGACCCGCCATCGCGCATCTCTCTGCGCCAGTCGTCGTTTCCTCGTTTCCTCTTCGCGCGCCGGCAAGCGCGGAACCCCCTCGCATTGCCGCCGTGCGGTGGCACACGCAGATGCGCGCGGCGCCCACGGAGCGCCCTTACGGTCGCGAGGGCTTTGACCTATGCTCAAGCAAAGCCGTAGCGGATTTTCAAGCCAGAGGTGCAGTCATGGCCAGGGGCGCGTGGTCTCCGAGCAGGGCGCAGGTCGGTGCCAGCGGGCATTGCCCGGGTATTCACGATCGCCATCTCCATCCCCATCCGTGCCGCCAGTGTTGTTGCTCGATACTCGCCATGATCGTGGCCAGCCTCGCCCAGGGCGAGGAACGGCCAGCCGGCGGCGGCGGCGCCTTCGGCTGGGACCAGCTCGAAGGCGAACCGCCCGCGCAGGTCTCCGGCAGCGATGCGGTCATCGTCGCCGCCAATACGCTCGGCGCCACGCCGGCCGGCGCGGCGCGCGGCGGCCAGCCTGTCCTGGTTGCCTCGCTCGGCGGCTGGGGCCGGCCCGCCACCACGCATTCGTCCGGCACGCCCGCCACGGCCTACAACGACGCGCCAGGCCCGCTGCCCGCCTACGCGGACCCGGCGCCGCGCGTTGCGTGGCCCGCCGTGTCGGTGCACCTCGACGACGCCACCTCGGCCACGGGCCATGTCGGCAACCGCGTGCAGAGCATGGCGCTGTCGCTCGACACCGTGCTGCCGCGCAGCGGCGGCCTGACGATCCAGCCGCGCGTGCAACTCGCCTACCAGCCGGCCCTCGACCGCAGCGGCACGGGTTTCCTCGGCAGCCAGCCCGCGGACGCGAGCGCGGCCGAAGTGCTGGTGCGGCTCTACCGTACCCAGCCGACCCGGCTCAACGGCGCCAACGGGGTCTACCCGTTCGTCGAGGCCGATCTCTGGCAAGACCACAAGCAGGCCATCAACATCAACGGCACACGCATCGACCCCGACATGCTGCGCGGGCTGCTGTCGGTCAACGTCGGCGCGCACGGCAGCACGAACGGCGGCGTCAAGCTGTGGATCAAGCTCAAGGCCGGACGCAACCCGGGCGGCACGCTGGGCGCGCGCTATCGCTGGTAGGCCCCGCCGCGGCCGGAAAACGGCCTGACACATGGCTGTAAAAAACGCTTGCATTCAGGCATGGCTGCGCTACAATTGCGACCTCGCGTGCGGCTGTAGCTCAGTTGGATAGAGTACTTGGCTACGAACCAAGGGGTCGTGGGTTCGAATCCTGCCAGCCGCACCACCTTATTTGAAGGGCTTCCGTTTCCGGAAGCCCTTTTTGCATTGTCTTTTTCATTGCCCTGTCCGTCGCCGCGCGCATTGCCCGCGCTGTCGCATTGTCACGGGCCGCCATCTGCCGCGAAGCGGTTCCAGCGACAGCACACGAAAGTCCGGGTGCGATCCTGTAAGCCGGCGCGCATTTTGGCACGTTTTCGCGCCCGCTTTGGAATTCCGCACAGGATGATTTAACGCCAACATTGCGGCCAGACGGTCTCTAGAAGTGGGCAATAGGGCACCAGATCGGAGGGGTAGGCATCCTCCAGTCGCGCCACCTAGCGAGTTAAATCCGACTTAAAGAACTGGCGTAAGGTTGTTCTACTGCGCTCACGATCTGTCTCACTGCTCTGCGCCTTGTCAATGTGCGAGGTGGTTTCCAGCAGTTGTGCCGGCTGGAGACCAAAGGCTGCGGCCAATTTCCCTATCCCGTCAAGGGGAAATTGCTCGGTGGCATGCCCCGCGCCGAGGAGCGCCAAGCGGTTGACCGCAACCGCGCTCAGATCGGTTAATCCGTGCAAGGCAGGATTATTGGTGAGCGCGATGTTGACCAGGGCAAGCACTTCCCCTGTCTGCGCCGAGTAGGTAAAGACTGGAGAGATGAACCGGTATTCTCTGGCGGCGATCATGCCCTTTGCCGCGTCGGTCCACCTGGCGTCAGTCGCGTACAGACCGTCCGGACGCCATTCCAGCGCCTTAAACCAACCCGCTGCCGGCGCCCTGGCGCCGCTCAGCGTCTGGTGCTCATAGTCGATGACGTAATCCATGCTGCGCTGCTCCGCAGCGATCACGAGCTCGCGCCCGTGTGCCTCGCTTAGCACCCACGCTGCGGCCTCTTTGGGCCGCCCATCCTGAGCACGGAAGGCACCTGCGGGAAGAATGCGAAACTCGCGGCCCGACGACGCTTCGACAGGCAGTGCGGGGATATTTGCGGTCATTGCGTTTCTTCACGTTGGGACGGCAGCGGGGGGCGGCCACTGTTCCGGGCCGTGGACCGTTGCACCAATCCATTGACAAACCATCCGGCTCGGAGCGTGGCTATGGTCTGTCTATCTCGCCACGACCCAGCGCCTTCACATGCCCCTCTAGTCGAGGTGCGACGTCACAACGACGTCAAGCAATCCGTAGTTCGGGTTCGGCTGGCCGTTTGCCAACTTGTCGGCTTGGGCAATGAAGAAGGCCGCTTCGCGGTTTGCATTGCCGATCAGGAGCAAGTTCGGCTTGATGCCCAGGGAGCGGCCCTCTTCAGTCTTGAGCGCCGTCATGGCGTTGTAGGCCGCGCCGAAGTTCGCCGCGTTGAGCTCAAGCTTGCTCCCGAACGCCTGCTGCCAGAAACCGAAGCCGACATTCATCCGCCCGTCCACGCCGTAGATGTATTCCTGGCGCATGAATACGTTCTCGTCGGCTTCCTTGTCCAGGGTGACGAAGTTGTACGGACGCCGCTGCTGGAAGATGAACGGTTTGAGCGGACGGCTCGTATCCAACAGGAACCAGGCAGGCTTTGCATCAGCAGGATTGGCCGGCAACTGGACGTTGGAGACCGGCGTCACATCGCCATCGCTTGCGACCACTTCATGGTTCGCGTCGAAGAACGCTCGGCCGTCATAGCATTTGGTGGCAAAGCCGCTGAGAATCAGTTCGAACAGCAGCTCATCAGGATGCGCAGCCGCCGAGGCCCCCATCTCCTCAAATAGAGGTTTGAAGATGCCGTAGGTATCGTCCTCGATGTCATCGCGCGGGATCGAAATCGTGGACTCGAATTTCCGGTTTTTGATCGAGTAGCCGTAGGCCTTAAGGTTCTTGATAACCCGATCGCCGACCCATTCACGCAGGCGGGGAAACTGGCCCAGCCAACTGTACTGCTCTTCCTTCGTGTTCGACGGCACCAGCGTCGCCAGTTGCGGCCAAAGCGGCTTGGCTGCCGAGTGCCCAGCGTTGTAGGCCATTTTTACGCCCTTGAAGAGGGCGGCAAGGTTCTGTTCAGAGATCAGCATTTTGAGAGTACCGTGGTGGTGGATAGCTCGCGGAATTGCGAGGACGAAGCCGGGCGTGCCAGTCAGCAAGCGCCCTTCAGAGCGCGTTCGATGGTTCGGTCGGAGAGGCGGTACTTGGACGCAATGTGCGCAACGGCTCTAAGCACCGACATCTGCTCGGTCAACGCCCCAAACAGGTCGACAATCTCCCGCTCCTTGCTCTCGCGCTGAATGTCTGCGCAGCGTGGCACGTATAGGCGAGCACCACCGTGCCCACGCATCAGCGTTCCGGCCGCGTCGATTCCGACAATGGACTCCAGGCGAGCTTGAGCCTGCGATGCGATGACGCCCTTGGGAATATCCAGCGTCTCGCCGCCGCACGCTTCGACCAGTGCCACGGTGGCACGCATGCCGATTTCCGCGATAAGCCGTTGCAGCGACTTGGGCAGTTTGTCGATCCCGACCTGGTAAAGGAGCGATTGGTGTACCGCGCCCATGCAGTCCTCTGACTGGGCTTCTTCATGACAACTGTCTTGGAGTTTCATGGCGTAGGCGTCCCCCCTTTGAATGAGCACATGGTAGGAGTTGCGCCGGGTCGCATGTAGCCTGACATGCTTCAGTGGGATGCTTGTGCGGAGATGACACCGGGAATCGTGTCATGACCAGGGCGCGCCTGAGTGGCTGATATGTTCCAGTAGGAAACACGCAAGACGATTCGCTTGGCACTCGATTCGCGGAGACCACGGACCAACAAAGCCGCCTGCGCGCCTTTTTAACGTACCCTTAACGCATGGTGCGATGGCTACTGGCTAGGTGTGTATGCCCATCACATGAAAATTGCTCTGAAGGCGTTTAAACGCTTGAACAAAAAAAGGCCACGCGGCTGTGTGGCCTCTCGCTGCTGGATGCCAATCAGGCAATAGCAAGCCGTCCGTTGGGGAAGCGGCGCCTGTCGAGGCCATGCAGAAGGCGCCAGGCCAGAAAGATGACGGTGGGGTGCCTAGTGGTCCGCAGGAGCGAGGGCCGATGACGACTGAAGAGTATGTCGCCTCGTTCATGCCGCGAGTGCCGGGTCTGGACTGCACCGCGCCGGTGTATGCCGCGTGGATGCAGGTAAGGCGTGTGCCGGTTGCGGCGGCATGCGTGATCGTCAAGGGTGCTGCCAGTGCTACAGCCAGCAGGGCACGCGGCTCCAGTTCGACAAGAATCAGTGCGCGCAGGTTGTGGAGGCCGGGTTCTTCATGGCGTTTGATCCTGACCAGGTGCCGGTGCAGAAAGAGCTGCCACAACAGCAGCCGCAGACGGTGGTCCAGGTGGGGACGATGGGCGAGGCACCGCAGCGACGGCTCGATCCGATTGACTTGGCGGTGTTCGATGAGCCCGATTCGCCGCGGCATTGGGTGCGTCGGTAATTCCCGTTACGACTAAGGTGTAACAATAATTGAATTACCGTTATGGGTAACGTAAAATACAAGCATAGACAGGGAGCCGAATATGCGTGATGTAACGGATAATGTGACTGGCGAGCTTGAGGTGATGGTGAAGCGTGGCCGGGGCCGTCCGCGTAAGGAGGGGGCGTTGACGAATGCACAGCGTCAGGCCGCCTACCGTGCGCGTCGCCGCGAATCCGTTACGGTAACGAAAAATGTGCCGGTATCGCGCCTAGTGGTTGACCAGGTTGACGCCTACGATGAGTGCCGCCTCGAGGTCGAGCAGCTGCGTGCCCAGCTGGCCGAAGCGCTCGAGACCATTGAACAGATGATGGCGGAGGCCGGGGTAATGTGTCATCAGGTCGAGTCGCTGCAGGGCGAGGTGAAGCGGGAAGTTCAGCGTTCTACGCGCAAGGACTTCGAGTTGGGCAAGGTGCGCGAAGAGTATGCCCAGCTCGAAAAGTCCGTGATGGTTGTCAAATCCGTTTCGCCTTCTGATAACGCAAATGCGGATGTGGTGGAGGTGCTGTTGTCGCTGCTGGAGATTGCCTGCAAGCGGAAGCCGGTTGCGGGTCGTAATTTGCTCTCTGGGTCTGAGGTGTGGAAGGGCTTTGACGGTGTAGGGCTGCCCGATAGTCTTTGGAGGCGGTTGAGCTGTGCAGTGTACGGCACGGATTCAGAAGGAAAAGCCGTTACGGGAAAGGCAGTAACGAAAAATAGAGCGTAACGGAACGGTAATGAAAAGACACTCGTTCATGCGGGAGGTTTTGTTGGTGTTGCACTGACCCCGGCGGCTGTCTTCGGCATGGATCATATGCACCAAAATATGGCGCTCTCGTTCTTGGAAAGCGCTTGCTAGAACGGTCATACGGGATTAGCATTGTGCGCAGGTGCTAGTAACACCTACAGTCTTGTGACTCGAAAACCATCAGCGGCACAATTAGGCCGCTCGCGCATTTGCGCCAGCGGTTTTTTTGTGCTCGCCACGCTTGTGGTAGTCCGTCGTTTTCTCCTGAGGGCTCGTGAGCCTTTCGGGCAAGGTCGAGGGGCGGGAGTGCGAGGAATACAAGACCCGCAAGGGGAATAACTCCGCGGACTGATGGCCGTTACTAGCTCCCGCCCGCCCATCTAGTAAATGGGCGCACGCCAAAATGCTCACCATCAGGAGTACCGTTCATGGGCGCCCGCCTTTGCTTGCCTACTTTGGCAACGATTCAATCACACCAACGATCCTTCCCGTTCCTTTCTCTGATTGAGCGGCGCATGCCCCTTGCCCGTTGCGTAGATCTGACGGAAGACAGGGAAGCCATTCTGCGCGTGATCCACGCAAGCCCAACGCGAACGGAGGCTGAGATTGTGGACCTCCTGACGGCCGAGATTGCAGCGGCCACAGGAGAAGCTCAGGATACTGCGGCGACAGCGACCCGCTTGACAGCCGAGCTGTTGCGATGCGTAAGCCAAAAGGTTGACACTCAGGGAGCGTACCGGCTATCACGATAACCGGTTGCGTTGCAAAAAAAGCCCGCCAGACTGGCGGGCTTTTTTTTGACAACCAAAGTCTACTCGTTAGACAGTTCACTTCAATGCAGTTGGTTATCACTTACTTTTCTTATTAATTTCAATAAGTCATTGAATTATAAGTACAAAATAAAATAGCATCTACATTGCCAGGCTTTGCAGTTTTCCCAGCAAGACTGTATTGACTGTGGAATGTTCCTAGTGTCTCTTACTGCACGCTAAGGTCACTCGGCAACAACTTAGCCGTTCGTAGATTTTCTTTATTTTTCAAGCACTTATACCTACCGTTTGGTGGTGTCGATTCGCTTCCATATACTGCGCATTTTCTGCGTAGTCCGGTGCCAAATCTTGCGCAAAATTGCTCATTTTTTTGCGATTTTTGCGGTATTTTCCGGACTGGCTCGCTAGAGCGGTAAGTCTCGCAATCCTAAGCCTGGCGCGGCTTTGGGAGGCGTCGATCCTCTTTTTCTTCGGTGTCAAAATGAGCACCTCCCCACAGATCCGCTATTGGTCCAGGGACTGGCTTACCATCCCTCCCATAGCCAATCCCAATCGTTGATCCCGATGCTGCTCCGCCATGTCCGCTACTTTCTCGCCGTTGCCGAATGCGGCAATTTCACCCGCGCGGCCGAGGCGCTGCATGTTTCGCAGCCGACGCTTTCGCAGCAGATACGGCAACTGGAGGACACGCTCGGCGTGCAGTTGTTCGACCGCTCGGGCCGCAGCGTCCGCACCACCGATGCCGGGCAGGCTTACCTGCTCTATGCGCGGCGCGCGCTGCAGGATCTGGAGGCGGGCAAGCGGGCGGTTCACGATGTCCAGGAGCTGACGCGCGGCAGCTTGCGGCTGGCGATGACGCCGACGTTTACGCCTTATCTGGTCGGGCCGCTCGTGATGGATTTCAATGAGCGCTATCCCGGCATCGTCTTGAGCGTGCTGGAGATGCCGCAGGCGCAGATCGAGCAGATGCTGCTGCAGGACAGCCTCGACATGGGCATCGCGTTCAAGGACGTGCGGCTGGCGGACATCGACACGCAGCCGCTGCTGCTGGAGCCGCTGGCGCTGGTGGTGGGCGCGGGGCACCGCTATGCCAGGCGGCGCACGCCGCTCACGCGCAAGGAGATGCAGGACGAGCCGTTCGCCTTGCTGACGCAGGAGTTCGCCACGCGCCACTACATCGACAACTATCTCGGCCGCCAGGGCATCGTGCCGCAGGTCGCGCTGGAGGCGAACTCGGTCAGCGCGGTGGTCGAGGCGGTGCGGCGCGGTCGCCTGATGACGGTGCTGCCGGCCGCCATCGCGCAGGACAGCAGCGACCTGCGCAAGGTCAGGCTGGAGCCGCCGCTGCCGCCGCGCGAGGCCGCGCTGCTCCAGCGCAGGGGCGCCTACCGCAGCGCGGCCGTGCGGGCCTTCGTCGCGTTCGCCCAGGAGGTGCTGCCGGCCTGGACGCCAGCGCCGGACGCTCAGGCCGGCGTGGCCGGGCGCCGGTAGCCTTTCTGGTAATGGACCGTGAACGTGCCGAGCGCTTCTAGGGCCGCGCGCGGATCGTGGCTGGGCTTGATGGCGAAGCTGTCGAAGCCGCAGCGCGCCATGTAGTGCACCGTGTCGATCATCACGTCGCCCACCGCGCGCAGCTCGCCGGTCCAGCCGTATTGCGTGCGCAGCAACTGCGCCAGCGAGTAGCCGCGGCCATCGGTGTAGACGGGGAAGTCGATCGCCAGGTGGGCGATGCCGGCCGGGTCGATGACGTTCGCGCCGGGCTCGAGCAGCAGCTCGGGGTCGGCGTCCGGCGCGAGATACACGGCGACCGGATGCGCGCGCTGCCGCAGCCGGGCTTTCATCGCCAGCCAGGTGGCGGCGGTGACGAGCCAGCCGTCCTCGTCGGGCGGCAGCGCGGCGGGCGCATCGGCGCCGTCGCCTTTTCCAACTTCGCCGCCTTCATCGCCTTCACCGTCATTGGCCACGAAGGCGCGCCACTTGTCCGGCTCGAGCGCGCCGTTGCGGATGACGTTGGCGACCGGGTTTGTCATGCGGGCCTCAGACACGTGCGCTCTCCGCCTGAAGCTTGCGCTGGACGATCCGCGCGTCGGTGTAGACCGCGGTCTTGAACGGTTCGGTGCCGGTGCGCTCGACCACGTCGATGAACCGTTCCTCGTCGTCCTCGCGCAGCGAGAGGTAGGTCTGCACCAGCAGTTCCACCACGTCGGGGATTTCCTCGCGCGCGAACGACGGGCCGATGATCTTGCCGATGGCCGCGCCGCCGGCGCCGTCTTCCATGTCGCGCCGCTCGCCGGACAGCGCGCCGTTCTGGCGGCCGCCGATGGTGACCTGGTACCACTCCTCGCCGGCCTTGTCGACGCCGAGGATGCCGATGTGGCCCACGTGGTGGTGCCCGCACGAGTTGATGCAGCCGGAGATGTTCAGGTCCAGCTCGCCGATGTCGTGGAGGAAGTCGAGGTCGTCGAAGCGCTGCTGGATGGCCTCGGCCAGCGGGATGGAGACGGCATTGGCGAGCGAGCAGAAATCGCCGCCCGGGCAGGCGATGATGTTGGTCAGCAGGCCGATGTTCGGCGTGGCCAGCCGCAACGGGTCCAGCCGTTGCCAGACCTGATGCAGGTGGACGCGGCGGATGTCGGCGAGGATGAGGTTCTGCTCGTGCGAGACGCGCAGTTCGCCGAAGCCGTAGGTGTCGGCGAGGTCGGCGACGGCATCCATCTGGTCGGCGGTGATGTCGCCCGGCGGGCTGCCGGTGGCCTTGAGCGATACCGTGACCGAGCAATAGCCGGCCACGCGGTGGGCATGGACGTTGCTGCGCAGCCAGCGCCGGAAGCGCGGGTCCTGTTCCGCCAGCGCGGCCGCGGGGTCGTCGTCGCCGGCCGCGGCGGGATCGTAGGCCGGCGTGGTGAAGCGGCCGGCGATGTCCTGCACGAACTCGGCGCTGACCGTGTCGGGGCCGCCGCGGATGCGCTGCCATTGCTCGTCGACCTGCTGCGCGAACACGGCCGGGGTGAGGTCCTTGACGAGGATCTTGATGCGCGCCTTGTACTTGTTGTCGCGGCGGCCGTGCAGGTTGTAGACGCGCAGCGTGGCCTGCAGGTAGGTCAGCAGGTCCGACCAGTGCACGTATTCGCTGATCAGCTTGCCCACGATGGGCGTGCGGCCCATGCCGCCGCCCACCCACACGCGAAAGCCGGTCTCGCCGTCGCGGCTGACGGCCTGCAGGCCGATGTCGTGCACGCCCACCGCGGCCCGGTCCGTGCGCGCGCCGCTCACGGCGATCTTGAACTTGCGCGGCAGGAAGGCGAACTCGGGATGCAGCATCGACCATTGCCGGATGATCTCGCACCAGACCAGCGGGTTGACGATCTCGTCCGGCGCGATGCCGGCGAGGTGGTCGGTGGTGGTGTTGCGGATGCAGTTGCCGCTGGTCTGGATCGCGTGCATCTGCACCGTGGCCAGCTCGGCGAGGATGGCGGGCGCGTCTTCCAGGCGCGGCCAGTTGAACTGCATGTTCTGGCGGGTGCTGAAATGGCCGTAGCCGCGGTCCCAGCGGCGCGCGATATGGGCGAGCTTGCGCAACTGCCGGCTGGCGAGCATGCCGTAGGGAATCGCCACGCGCAGCATCGGCGCGTGGCGCTGGATGTAGAGGCCGTTCTGCAGGCGCAGCACGCGGAATTCATCTTCCGTCAGCCGGCCGTCCAGGAAGCGCGTGGTCTGGTCGGAGAACTGGGCGACGCGCTGGTCGACCACCTGCTGGTCGACGGTGTCATACGAATACATGGCAAAGATCGCGGCAGCCGCTACCCGGGGGCGGGCGCGGGCGGCTTGAGTGAGGAGAGGGCACAAGGCTAGCCGGTGGGCCGCCGGCCGAACAGGATCAGTTCCGGCGAATTCGGTCATACCAGGTGACGGATGCGCGGCGGGAGTTCTGTTTGCCGGGCCAAATGGGGGCATCGCAGAGCCGGCGCGGCACCGGCGCCATGCCCCGGCTTTACAGAGACAGGTCTGTCTGCAATACTGAGTTGTCTATCTCATTACAAGGAAGGGCGCCATGGCACAGCCCTCGGCCCGGGACCGGATTCTCGACACGGCGGCACGCCTGTTCTACCAGGACGGCTTCCGGGCGACCGGCATCGACAAGATCATTGCCGAATCCGATGTGGCGAAGATGTCGCTCTACCGGCATTTCGCCTCCAAGAACGAACTGATTTCCGCCTTTCTCGACTGGCGCCATGACTTCTGGATGCACTGGTTCACCGAGGAGGTGGAGGCGCGCTTTGCCGTCTCGCCGGGCCTCGGCGTGATCGCCGAAGCCTTGGGCGCGTGGTTCGCGCAGGACACCTTCCGCGGCTGCGCCTTCATCAACGTGGTGGCCGAGGCGGGCAGCACCGGGGTGCCGGAGCATCTGCAGCAGGCCGTCGCGCACAAGGCGTCGCTCAGCGCGTACCTTGCCGACATCGCCGGGCGGCTGGGGCTGGCGGAACCCGGCGAGGTGGCCGAGGAAGCCATGCTGTGCCTCGAAGGCATGATCGTCCGCTACCAGATGACCGCCGATCCGGCCGTGGTGGAGCACGGCAAGCGCCTGCTCGCGCGCCTCGAGCAGAGCGCCGGCGTCCGCGCGGCGAGCGCTGCCGCGGCCTGAACCTCAAGCAGCGGAACAGCGGCGGCGCCTGGCGGCCGGGCGGCGCGATGCGGCAGCGCGCGGCCTTGCGCGGTTCCGCTCAAGGCTCGCAGGCCGTCTCCTGCAGCGTGGCGTAGCGGCGCTCGCCGCGCGTGCGCAGGCACAGCGTGACGGGGCTGAGGAATTCCATGCCTTCGGCGATGCTGAAGCTGATGCGCGCGCCGTCGCGCTCGAACGCCAGCGCGTCGATGGTCCACGGCAGCGCCTTCAGGGCCGCCGTGTCGATGCCAGAGAGGTACAGCGTGGCGCCGGCGGCCTGCGCGGCCGCCTCGGCTTCGGGATTCCAGGTGTCGGCCGTGAGCAGCGGGTCGTCCACCGTCAGGAGCGGGCAGCGGATCGACAGCCGGGCCGCGGCGGGGCGCTGGCTGTACAGGTAGAGGGTGCCGGGATCGCAGCTGAACATGATTTCTTGGCCTCATGTAATACTGTATGGATATACAGTATAGCGTGCTTTTTGCAGATTGCAGGCCGCCGGCAAGAGGGGGATGCCAGGGCCTTGCCGCGGGGGCGCATGCTAGGATGCGGCGCAGGATTCGCCCCGCGGCGAGAACGGACGGGCACGCCAAATGGACAGCGGCACCACGGAGTACAAGGCGGAATACAAGGGGTACGTCATCCACGTGTTCTGCAGGACCATCAAGGCCGGCCTGCACATGGCCTCGTGCGCGATCTGGGAGGATGGCGCCATCGTCCAGGACGCGCGGGCGATCGGCAGCCAGCACGCCACGCCCGACGAGGCGAAGGCGGCGGCCTATGCCTGGGCAAGGAAGTGGATCGACGGCAATAGCTGAAACCGAACGCCGCGCTGCTTCGCCATCACGCCACCACGTCAGCGCGCTGCCGGGCACTCCGCGCCGCAAACGGGCCGCCGGGCCGCCGGGCCAGGCGCTTTTCCGGTTTTTTCCCGCCCAGGGGTATCCAGATGCCACCGATCCGCGTATATTTCGGCCCGCGGGGTGGAGCAGTTGGCAGCTCGTCGGGCTCATAACCCGAAGGTCGCAGGTTCAAGTCCTGCCCCCGCAACCACATTCCCTACATCGACACCCGCCCCGATACGCCAGCCCAGCGTCAGGCCAATCGGCGGTGCGGTCATCGGTCACTCGCCGAAGCAGGGCGCCGCGGTAGCCGCGGGCGCAGGCTGGCCGGCGAAGCGCTTCTCGATCCAGTCACTGGCCTTACCGGCCGCATCCCTCGCAGTGAAACGGCTTTGCCTGTCGTGGCTGGCAACGCAATGGCCGGCTAGCGCGCCGTATCGATATTCAGCAGCGCCTGTCCCGTTTCGGTGAGGTAGGGCGAGAACAGGCTCATCACCTGCGACGCGCCCCAACTGATGTGCTCGCGCCGCAGCGCGTCGATGCCGTGGCGAGAGCGCAGGTAATCGATCCAGTACGTCGACACAATCCAGCTATTGACCACGAGGTGGTCGAGCTGCGCCGGCGTGGCGCGCAGCAGGCCCGCCGCTTCCATGCTGGCGAACACGCGCCGCACGTGGCGCTGGCCGTCGTCGGCGAGCGCCTCGGTGCGCGCGCGCAGGGCGGGGGCGAGCGCGCGGATCGCGGCCGCGTCGCGGTAGAAGAAACGCCATTCCCACATCAGGCTGAACCAGCCGCTCAGGTAGCCGGCAAAGCGCTGCGGCGCGTCGCCTTGCGCGAGGTCGGCCACGGCGGTGTCGCGCAGCGCGTGCTCGAACGCGTCGAACAGCGCTTCGAGGATCTGCTCCTTGCGGTTGAAGTGGTAATGGAGATTGCCTTCCTTGATGCCGACCGCCGCGGCGATCTCCGCCGTGGTCACGACCATCGGCCCGCGCTCGTTGAACAGGCTCAGGCAGGCCGCGAGGATGCGCTCGCGGGTCTTGGGCCGCCGCGCCGCGGCGCTGTCCGCGCTCATGGGCGGCGCTCCGCGCGGGTGGCCGGATCGGGTCGGCGGTGTTTGGTATGCAGCATGTCTTGCGTGGCGCACGAGGCCAGGGCTTAAGGGAAAGCCCTGGTTCGGGCGATCCCGGTTGATTAATTAGGGTGAACACCCTAGTCTAGTCGGAAGTCGGCACGCTGGCACCACGGCAATGCGCAAACGCGCAAACGAGCAAACGTGCAAGACGCAGGAAATGCGATGCCGAGGTGCCCGGCCACGACCGGTCAACGGAAACAGGAGACAACCGATGCTAGCAGGCAACGCAGACAAGGCGCATCCCCCGGCGTGGCAGGCGCCGCATGAGCAGGTCCACCATTTCGATGTGCTGATCGTGGGCGCCGGGCTGTCCGGCATCTGCGCAGCCTACCACCTGCAGACCAGTTGCCCGGGCAAGCGCTACGCCATCCTGGAGGGCCGCGACGCCATCGGCGGCACCTGGGACCTGTTCCGCTATCCCGGCGTGCGCTCCGACTCGGACATGTACACGCTCGGCTTCAGCTTCCGGCCGTGGCGCAGCGACAAGTCGATCGCCGCCGGCGACGCCATCCTCGAATACATCCGCGACACGGCCAGGACCTTCGACATCGAGCGCCACATCCGCTTCGGCCACCGCGCCACGCGCGCGTCGTGGTCGTCCGAGACGGCGCGCTGGACGGTGGACGCCGCCGTGGGCCCGCAGGGCGAGCCGGCGCGCTTCACCTGCAATTTCCTCTACCTGTGCAGCGGCCACTACGACTACGCGGACGGCTACATGCCGGGCTGGCCGGGTATGGAGCGCTTCGGCGGCCGCGTGGTGCATCCCCAGCACTGGCCCGAGGACCTCGTCTACGACGACCAGCGCGTGGTGGTGATCGGCAGCGGCGCCACCGCCGTGACGCTGCTCCCGGAGATGGCCAAGCGCGCCGCGCACGTGACCATGCTGCAGCGCTCGCCGACCTACATCGTCGCGCGCCCGTCCAGCGACGCGGTGTCCGCCTGGCTGCGGCGCAAGCTGCCGGCCGGCATGGCGCATCGGGTCACGCGCTGGAAGAACGTGCTGTTCGGCATGTATTTCTACCACCTCGCGCGCAGGAAGCCGGAGCTGGTCAAGCGCAAGATCCTCGAGGCCGCGCGCGCGCAGCTCGGCCCGGACTACGACGTCGACAAGCATTTCTCGCCAGCCTACAAGCCGTGGGACCAGCGCCTGTGCCTGGTGCCGGACTCGGACCTGTTCAAGTCGATCCGGGCGGGCAGGGCGTCGGTGGTGACCGACCATATCGAATCCTTCACCGAGACCGGCCTGCAGCTGCGCTCCGGGCAGAAGCTCGACGCGGACGTGATCGTCACCGCCACCGGCCTGCAACTGAAGGTGGCGGGCGGCATGCGGATCGAGGTGGACGGCGTGCCTGCCGATCCGGCGCAGGCCTTCATGTACAAGGGCATGATGTACAGCGACGTGCCCAACCTGGCGGTGGCGATGGGCTACGTCAATGCGTCGTGGACGCTGAAGGCGGAGTTGTCGTCGATGTACGTCTGCCGGCTCATCAACCACATGGAGGCCAACGGCCATGACTGGTGCGCGCCGCGGCGCGGCCACGCCGCCGGCGACGACGAGCCTTCGCTGTCGCTGACCTCGGGCTACGTGCAGCGCGCCAGCGGCATCCTGCCCCGGCAGGGCAGCAAGCGTCCGTGGCGGGTCCACCAGAACTACCTGTTCGACCTGATGGCGCTCAAGTTCGGCAAAGTGGAGGATGATGCGATGGAATTCGGCCGGGCCGGCCCGGCCGCGCCGCGTGCGCCGGCGACCGCCCGGGCGGCGGAATCGGCGCACGGTTGAGGAAAGGACGCCATGACCATACTGATTGCCTGCATTGCCATCGTCGCCGCCGTCATCGCCGGCCTGGTGGCATTCACTGCGTTCATCGCGCGCAAGGTCGAGAAGGCGCTGCCGCCGCGCGGCAAGTTCATCGAGATCGACGGCGCCCGCCTGCACTACATCGACCAGGGCCAGGGGCCGGTCATCGTGATGGTGCACGGACTGGGCGGCCAGACCGGCAATTTCTCCTACGCGCTGCTGGAGCGGCTGACGCCGCGCTTCCGCGTGATCCTGGTCGACCGGCCCGGCTCGGGGTATTCGACCCGTCCGGCGGGCATGTCGGCGCGCCTGCGCAAGCAGAGCGAGGTCATCGCCCGGTTCATGCGGGCGCTGGACCTGAAAGACCCGCTGCTGGTGGGGCATTCGCTGGGCGGCGCGGTCGCGCTTGGCGTGGCGCTCGATCATCCGGGCACGGCCGCCGGCCTGGCGCTGATCGCGCCGCTCACGCATCCGGTGGCGGGCCCGCCCGCCGTGTTCCGCGCGCTGGCGGTGTCGCCGGCCGCGCTGCGGCGCGTGGTTGCGTGGACGCTGGCCATCCCGCGCTCGATCCTGCGCGGGCGCGACATGCTGGAATTCGTCTTCAGCCCGGAGCGGCCGCCGGCGGATTTCGGGACCGCCGGCGGCGGCCTGCTCGGCCTGCGGCCGGGCGCGTTCTATGCCGCGTCGTCCGACATGACCAGCCTGGAGGAAGACCTGCCCGCGATGGCCGGGCGCTATGCGTCGCTGGCGCTGCCGGTCAGCATCCTGTACGGCACGGCCGACGCCATCCTCGACTGGCGCGCGCACGGGCAGGCCATGAAGGACAAGCTGCCGGCGCTGGAACTGGAACTGGTGCCCGGCGGGCACATGCTGCCGGTCACGATCCCGGACCAGGCCGCGGCCTGGCTCGCGGCGGCGGCCGAGCGCACGCGGCTGGCCGGCGCGCCGGCCTGACCGCCGCCCGCATTCAGGCTGCATCCGGGCCGCATTCGGATTGCATCCGGGCAGCATCGCCGCCGCGTGACCGGCCCCAGCGCCGGTCCACGCCAATGCCTCCCGCTCAAGCCACGCATGGGCGGTGCGACCGCCGCTGCATGGTCATGGACGTTCGGCATCCGGCGGAACCGCGCGATGTCCTCGCCACTGTGTTCCGTGCATGGTGCCGTGGCCGGCGCGCCGCAGGGCGCAGCCCTCAGGACACGGAGAAGGTGCGCACGAGCTTGGTCTTGAGCGGCCACGGCCGCGCCGCCAGGATCCAGATGCACAACAGCGGACCCATCAGCGGGATCAGCGACAGGTAGGCATAGGGTGCGCCGAAGTGCGCGGCGCGGAAGACCTTCCTGAATGGAAAGAACCACATGGCTTCGAAAGCCAGGAACCCCAGAAGATAAAACGTCATTGCGGTGCTTCCTGTGTAATTCCTGCTCCGTATCGCGCCTCTGAGAGACTCTGAAGGTCCCTGCTGGTGTTGCCGTATGGCATCGGGCAGCGTTTCCGGTGTGGCATCGGTGTTGTGCAGCGGGATTGTAGTGCGCAACCGCGCAGGTACAATCCCGCCCCTTCGGGGGATTCCTATTGATCGGAAGGTTCCTGTTAGCTTGCCGCCATTTCCCGTCGTCTACGGCAGGTAGGTATTGTTTTCCGCGACCAGCCCCGAAACGGGGCGTCCGAGATACATGGCGCGATATTGGGCGCCCGTCACGATGTCGGCGCTTCTGCTGCCGGAAAAGGTATTTCCGCTCACCGTATTATTGTCGTCCTCCACGATCACGCCCTGCCGGACATTGCTGAAGCGGTTGCTTATCACCCGGTTGTCCTGCGCATAATCGAGGAAATAGCGGCCGGCATAGTAGGAGGGATCGCCGCAATTCCAGTTGCTCAGGTCCCGGCTCTGCCGCGACGCGATCCACACGCCCACGCTCTGCGCGGCGAAATCGTTGTCCTGGATCAGGTTGCGGTCCGAGTGCTGCCAGCGCGTCGGGCCCTGGTTCTCGCCGCAGTTCTTGTAGAGCGCGATGGCGGCCAGGGCGTTGCCGCTGAACTGGTTGCCGGCGATCACGTTGCCGGCCGAGGAGTCGATGGCGATGGCTTCGCGGGTGCGCGGCACGCCGTTGCCGGTGAACGTGGAGTCCACGATCCGGTTGTCGCGCGTCGAGGCGTCCAGGTACACGCCCGGGCCGCGCGAGCCGGTCACGGTGACATGGCTCAGCGTGATGCCGGAGGCGTAGGTCTCGATATAGATGCCGGTGTCGCCCGCGCCCGCCACGCTGACATTCTCGATCAGCACCTGCTGCGGCGTGCGCGCGTAGATGTCGTCGCGGGAGTAGGTTTGCAGCCTGGCCGCGAGCGAGCCGCTCCAGCCGACCGCGATGCCCGCCGAGGCCTGGTCCTTGAGGCGGCAGTTGCGGATGGTGACGTTGCTTAGCGGGTTGCCGCGCGAGTTCACGTAGATGCCCTTGGCGTCGGTGCCGCGGCCGTCGATGAGCGCGCCGCTGCAATCCAGCGTGACGCCGGAGCGGGTGATGGTGAAAGCCTGCCTGTAGACGCAGGCGCCGTCGAGCACGGTATCGGCGGTGACTTCGGCCGGCGCCGTGCAGGTGGGCGCGCCCGGTACCGCGGATGGCATGTTGTCGCTGGCCGGGCCATCGCCGCCACCGCCGCAGCCGGGCAAGAACAGGGATAGGGGCAGGACGATGCCCGGGCCAAGACGATAAAGAAAGGGTCGTTTCCAGTTGGACATGAGGGCGCCTCCGGTGCGGGTGCAATACAGGTGTTATGGATCCGCCGGACAAAAGGCGGCCCCGCGCCCGCGGGCCGGCCGCGGGTGCCATTTTTCTGATCGAATGAATCTGGTTATCCCGCGATTTTCGCGGGCAGTAATATCGGACAGTAGCCGGGCAGGGGCCATTGATTATTCAATGGTCCCGCTGTCTCGATCCGGATAGTCTGGTGTTTCCCCGTTGGATGATTTTCCCGTCTTGTTTTTCTCTCCCCCTGTTGAGATGGTTCCGTGGCTGGCGTAGGAAATTTCTCTGCCAGCGATGAGAGAATTCTAATTACGGTTTTTGGAAATTAATATAAGAATGCTCTTATTTTTGGCGGTATTTAATGGCCGATCAGAGGGTGGTTTACCCTCTAATCCTGGCGGAAAGGCAGAACCGGATGGCGCGCCGGCCCCGGCGCGTCAATGCATCAATGGCCGGGCGGCCCGGTGGCCGCGCGGCGAGTCGGGGCGCGAGCCGGCCGGGCCGCGCGGGCGCGCTCCCGCAAGAACCATGCGGACACAGGCGGCGCCGGCCGGCGCGGGGTTTCGTCCGGCCCGCCGGCGCACCGGCCATAAGGCCAGCCGTTGGTGCGCTGCACCGCATTAATTCAGACACGCGAATTGACAAGCCCGGACTCGCCAGCCCATCATCGTTCGAATAAAATCACACGTTCGTGCGGGAAAATATCTCCGCTTCAGCGGTAACCGGCACGACGGGTAGTCAAACCAAAAAAGGGATCGGGGTCATGAGTTTTTCGATTCGCCAGATCGCGGGCGCGGCGGCCCTCGGCCTGCTGCTGGCAGGTTGCGCCGCGGGACCGCAGAAGGCGCAGGCGCCGCAGGGCGCCTCCAGCCAGCCGGATGCGACGGTCAAGGCCTTGTCGGCCCAGGTATTCACCTACGCTTATCCGCTGGTGCTGATGGACGTCACGCGCGAGGTCATGACCGCGCGCACGCCGGCCAATACCTTCGCGCACATGCGCGGCTTTCCCGATGCCACGTTTACCGACGTGGTCAGCCCCAACGCCGACACGCTCTATTCCACGGCATGGCTGGACCTGAGCGAGGAGCCGCAGATCCTGTCGCTGCCCGATACCCGCGGCCGCTACTACCTGATGCCGATGATGGATGCGTGGACCAATGTGTTCGCCTCGCCGGGCAAGCGCACCACGGGCACCAGGAAAGCCGTGTTCGCCATCACCGGCCCGCGCTGGACCGGCACGCTGCCGCCCGGCGTGAAGGAAATCCGCGCCCCGACCGAGATGGTCTGGCTGATCGGCCGCACCCAGACCAACGGCAAGAAGGACTACGCGGCGGTGCGCCGCCTGCAGAGCCAGTACCGCCTGATGCCGCTGTCGGCGTGGCAGGGCGGCGGCAAGGCGCGGTCGCAGGCGGCGCCGGCGGGCAATGCCGTGGACACGGAAACGCCGCCGGCCGAGCAGGTCGCGGCGATGGACGCGCAGGCCTTCTTCACGCGCTTCGCCGCGCTGCTGCCGGCCAACCCGCCGGCGCCGGCCGACGCGGCGATGGTCGAGTCGATCAGGAAGCTCGGCATCATGCCCGGCGCGCCGTTCTCGGTGACGGCGCTGGAGCCCGCCACGGCCCGCGCCGTGCAGGAAGGCGCCACCACCGCGCTGGCCGGCATCGCGGGCGCGGCCAAGCGCGCCGCCGATACCGGGGCGGAATGGACGGTCCGCCGCGACCTCGGCAACTACGGCACCGCCTATGGCAAGCGCGCGCTGGTCGCGTGGGTGGGGCTGGGCGCCAACCTGCCTGCCGATGCGGTCTATCCCGCCACGCGCGTCGATTCGGCCGGCAAGCCGCTGGACGGATCGAAGCGCTACGTCATGCATTTCGACAAGAACCAGCTGCCGCCGACCAATGCGTTCTGGTCGCTCACGCTCTACAACGACAAGCAGGCGTTCGTGGCGAACCCGCTGAACCGCTATGCCATCGGCGACCGCGACCGCCTCAGGTACAACCGCGACGGCTCGCTCGACATCGCCATCCAGAACGCGCGCCCGCCCGGCAGCCAGGTATCCAACTGGCTGCCGGCGCCGCCGGACGGCTTCAACCTGATGCTGCGCGTCTACTGGCCCGGGCAGTCCGTGCTCGACGGCACCTGGGTGGCGCCGCCGGTGGAGCGGATCGACTGACCGGACGCGCCGGGGCGGCGGGTCTCGCCGCCCCGGCCGCGGTCTGTCAGAAGCGGTACCTCACCCCGGCATAGAACGCGCGCCCCGTGCCGGGATAGAACACCGCGGTGTTCGCCGTGCGCGCGTCCGTCACGGTGCTGAAGTCGCTCACGTAGCGCTTGTTCCCCAGGTTCCTGGCATCCAGGAAGACCGTCACCCCGCCCCGGAACGCGTAGCTGGCCTGCAGGCCGAACAGCGCGTAGCCCGGCGTGCGCAAGGTATTCGCATAGTCCACGTAGGCGCCGCCCGGCACCCAGTCGATGGTGCCGGCCACGCGCAGTCCGCCCGCGCGGCTGTACGCGACGGTGGTGCGCAGCACGTGCTCGGGCACGCCCGCGATGCGGTTGTTGCCGTACTGCGCATCGTTGTCGAAGCGGAAATCGCTGTAGTTCCACAGTTGCGACAGCGTGAGCGCGTCGCCGGCGCCGAACACATTGCGCAGCACGTCGCCGGACACGCCCAGCTCCACGCCCTGCAGCGTGGTGCGCCCGGCGTTGAAGGTGGAGGCGGGCACGTCCGGGTTGGTGGTGTATTGCAGCAGTTGGTCGCGCACCAGCGAGCGGTAGGCCGTCACGTCCCAGGCAAAGCGCTCGCGCTTGCCGCGCGTGCCGATCTCCATCGTCCAGCCATGCTGCGCGGCCAGCGGCACGAAGCGCGTGGTCGTGGCGATGGTCTGGCTCAGGTCGGTGAAGTCCGGCACGTCGGTGCTGCGCGTGATGTCGGCGAAAGCCTGCACGTCGCGCGCGGGTTCCCACAGCACGCCGAACTTGGGATTGACGCCGCTGAAGGTGGCGCGGTCCGACCTGGCCGCCGGGTTGGCGGGCAGGCCGCCGTAGTCGTGGTAGTCGCGCACGCTGCGGTAGGCCTTGGCGCCGGCCATCAGCGCGAACGTGGGCGTGACCCACAGGCGGTCTTCGAGATAGGCCTCGTAGTTGTAGGCGTCCTGCGCCGCGTTGAGGGTCTGCGCGCCGCGGTTGCCGGCGTTGTTGACGAACTGGCGCGCATCGTTGTTGCCGCCGAAGAAGCGCGCGCCGGCGATGACCTGGTTGCGCAGGCCGCCGATGGTGTGCGTGCCGGTGTAGCGCGGCGCGAAGCCGTAGGTCCAGTAGTCCTGGTCGACGACCTGGAAGATCGGGTGGTACAGGCTCTTGTGGATGACCCAGGTGCTGAAGTCGAGCTGGCCGCTGTCGAGCTTCACCGTGGTGACGTTGGCCACGCGCTCGGTGCGCGTGTCGCGCGCCTGGTCGCCCGAGAGCGCGCTGGCGGAAGCCTTGCGCGGGCTGCCGAGCGCGTCGCCGAGCGAGAGCGAGCCCGGCAGCTGCTGGTCGACGACGTAGGCGCCGAGATAGAAGCGTGTCTCCACCGCGGGGCTGAAGCGGTAGCCGAAGTTGGCGTTGAACTGCTCGTACTGGCCGCGCTCGTGGGCGCGGAAGCCGTCCGCGTGGTTGACGCTCAGGCTGGCCAGGAAATCGAACGCGCCGATCTGGCGCGAGACCTGGCCGCTGGCGCGCGCCGTGCCGAAGCTGCCGCCGTCCACGCGCACCTCGTTGCGCGCCTCGGCGGTAAACGCCGTGGGCGTGGTGAAGTTGAGCGCGCCGCCGAGCGTGGTGCTGCCGTAGGCCAGCCCGTTGCCGCCTTTGTAGACTTCGGCCGCGCTCAGCGCGAGCGGGTCGATCTGGTAGTAGTCGCCGCTGCCGTCGGCGAAGTTGGTGGGCACGCCGTCCTGCAGGATTTCCAGCCCGCGCACGTGATAGCCGCGCGCGATGCCCGAGCCGCGCACCGACAGGCGCAGCTCCTGCCCGTAGCGCTCCTGCACGTACACGCCCGGCGCGTCCTTGAGCACGTCGCGCAGGTTGCTGGCGTAGCTGTCGCCATACGCGGCGGCGTCGACGAAGCCGACCGAGCCGGCGGTGCCGAACAGCGTTTCCTTCTGCAGGCTCACGGCGGGCACCGTGAGCGAGCCTTCGGCGCGGGCGGTCACGGTGGCGGCCGGCAGCGTCACCGTGACATCGGCGCCGGCCTGCGCCAGCGCGGCCGTGGTGAATGCCGCGGCGGGCAGCGCGGCGGCGCGCCGCCTCCAGTATCTGCTTCGTTTCATCTTCTTCCCTTGTGGCGGCGGTCCTGCGTGGGACACGCGCCTCGTATCGTGCTGGACAAGCCGCGTACGATACGAAACAAGGCTTGCCGCACGCTATGTGACACAGCGACGCAAGGGAAGAAAGCCGGCGGGAAAACGGCGGCGCCAGCCCGCCCGCGCGGAGGGCCGGCGCGCCGGTTCAGCGCGCGTGGCCGGCGCAGTCGCAGGCTTGCGTGGCGTGATGCGCCGCCTGGCCCGCGGCGCCGGCACGCTGCCAGCGCGCGGCGCCGTCGTTGCCGACGCGCTCGCGCAGCGCGCGCGCGGCCGCCACCATGTTGGCCAGCGCGGCCTCGGTCTCCGGCCATGCGCGCGTCTTGAGGCCGCAGTCCGGGTTGACCCACAGCCGCTGCGGCGGAATCACCTCGCAGGCGCGCTCGAGCAGATGCGTGATGGCCTCCACGCTGGGCACGCGCGGCGAGTGGATGTCGTACACGCCCGGCCCGATCTCGTTGGGATAGTCGAACTCGCCGAAGCCTTCGAGCAGCTCCATCGCCGAGCGCGAGGTCTCGATGGTGATCACGTCCGCGTCGAGCGCGGCGATGGCCGGCAGGATGTCGTTGAACTCCGCATAGCACATGTGGGTGTGGATCTGCGTCTGGTCCGCCACCGAGGCGGCCGAGATCTTGAAGGCATGCACGGCCCAGGCGAGATAGGCGGCCCAGTCGCCCTTGCGCAGCGGCAGGCCCTCGCGCAGCGCGGGCTCGTCGATCTGGATCACGCGGATGCCGGCCTGCTCGAGGTCGCTCACCTCGTCGCGGATCGCCAGCGCGAGTTGCAGCGCGGTGGCCGAGCGCGGCTGGTCGTCGCGCACGAACGACCATTGCAGCATCGTCACCGGGCCCGTGAGCATGCCTTTCATCGGCCGCTCGGTGAGCGACTGCGCGTAGCGCGTGGTCTCCACCGTCATCGGCTCGGGGCGGTACACGTCGCCGTAGATCACCGGCGGCTTGACGCAGCGCGAGCCGTAGCTCTGCACCCAGCCGTTGGCGGTGAACGCATAGCCGCACAACTGCTCACCGAAATATTCCACCATGTCGTTGCGCTCGGCCTCGCCGTGCACCAGCACGTCCAGGCCCAGCGCTTCCTGCTTGCGCACGGCGGTCTCGATCTCGGCGCGGATGCGCTGCAGGTATTCCAGCGCGCCGATGTCGCCGCGCTTGTAGGCCGCGCGCGTCTGGCGGATCGCCGCGGTCTGCGGGAACGAGCCGATGGTGGTGGTGGGCAGCGCCGGCAGTTGCAGCGCGTCGCGCTGGCGGGCGATGCGCACGTCGAATGCGCTGTCGCGCTCGGCCATGTCGGCGGTGATGGCGGCCATGCGCGCCTGCACCTGCTGGTTGACCACGCGGCGCGAGTTGCGGCGCGAGGCCAGCGCGGCGTCGTTGGCGGCAAGCTGCGCGGCGACGGCGGCTTCGCCTTCGTCGAGCGCGCGCGCCAGCACGTTCACTTCGGCGAGCTTCTCGGTGGCGAAGGCCAGCCAGCTCTTGATCTCGGCATCGAGCTTGTGCTCGGCCGCGAGCGACACCGGCACGTGCAGCAGCGAGCAGGACGGCGCCACCCACAGGCGCTCGCCCAGCTCGGCCCGCAGCGGCGCCAGCACGGCCAGCGCGCGGCGCAGGTCGGCGCGCCAGATGTTGCGGCCGTCGATCACGCCGGCCGAGAGCACCGCGCCGGCCGGCAGCACGCGGCGCCATGCGTCGAGCTGCTGCGGCGCGCGCACCAGGTCGACGTGGAAGCCCTGCACCGGCAGCGCGGCGGCGCGCGCGGCGTGGTCGGCGGCGGTGTCGAAGTAGGTGGCCAGCAGCAGCTTGACGCCGCTGCCGGCCAGCGCCGCGTAGGCGCTGTCATAGGCGTCGAGCCAGGCCGGCTCCAGGTCCAGGCACAGCGCCGGCTCGTCGATCTGCACCCACTCGATGCCGCGCTCGCGCAGCCGCGCCAGGATGCGGGCATAGGCGGCCGCCAGCGCCGGCAGCAGGCTCAGGCGGTTGAAGCCCTCGACGTGGCTCTTGGACAGCCACAGGTAAGTGACCGGCCCGATCAGCACCGGCTTGGCGGACAGGCCCAGCGCCAGCGCCTCGTCCACCTCGTCGAAGAACCAGTCCACGCCGCCGTCGAAGCGCGTGTCGGGTCCAAGCTCGGGCACCAGGTAGTGGTAGTTGGTATCGAACCACTTGGTCATTTCCAGCGCGGGCTGCGCCTTGTTGCCGCGCGCCAGCTCGAAATACTGCGCCAGGCTCAGTTGCTTCGCGTCGAAGCCGAAGCGCGCGGGCAGGGCGCCGAGCAGCGCGCTCGTGCCGAGCACCTGGTCGTAGTAGGCGAAGTCGCCCACCGCCACGCTGTCCAGGCCCGCCTCGGCCTGGGCCTGCCAGTGTTGCCGGCGCAGGCCGGCGGCCACTTCGCGCAGGTCGGATTCGGCGGTCTCGCCGCGCCAGAAGGCTTCCTGGGCGAATTTCAGTTCGCGCTGGGCGCCGATGCGGGGAAAGCCCGCGATATGTGTCCGTGCCATCTGGTACTCCGTATGTGGTGTGTGACGATGGCGCCCAGTGTCGGATCCGGCGTAGAATGAATCAAGCGATAAGATTTAATCAACGTATGAATCAGTTTCATATCAGGTTTCATATCAGGCGGAGCGGCCAGTCATGATCGAAGTCAGGCACCTGCGCTCCCTCGTGGCGATCGCCGAATCGGGCAAGCTCGCCACCGCGGCCGAGCGCGTGCACGTGAGCCAGTCGGCGCTGTCGCACCAGATCAAGGGCATCGAGTCGCACTACGGCCTGCCGCTGTTCGACCGCACCCGCCAGGGGCTGCGCTTCACGCCCGCCGGCGAGCGCCTGCTGGCGCTGGCGCGCGAGACGCTGGCCGCCATCAGCACGGCCGAGCGCGACCTCGCGCGGCTCAAGGGCGACACGCGCGGCGAGCTGCGCATCGTGCTCGAATGCCATACCTGCTTCGACTGGCTGATGCCGGTCATGGACGAGTTCCGCCGCCGCTGGCCGGAAGTGGAGGTGGATCTGGTGGCGGGCTTCCACGCCGACCCGCTGGCGCTGCTGGCCGAAGGCCGGACCGACATGGTGATCGGCTCGCTGCCGCCGGCCAAGCGCGGACTGGCGGTGGCGCCGCTGTTCCGCTTCGAGATCCTGGCGGTGATCGCCAACGAGCACCGGCTGCGCAACAAGCGCCGCATCGAGGCGCAGGACCTCGCCGGCGAGACCCTCATCACCTACCCGGTGCCCGAGCAGCGCATCGACCTGATCCGCGAGGTGCTGGAGCCGGCCGGCATCAAGCTGCAGCGGCGTACGGCCGAACTCACGGTGGCGGTGCTGCAGCTGGTGGCCAGCCGCCGCGGCGTGGCCGCGCTGCCGAACTGGGGCGTGAAGAACTATGTCGACCACGACTACGTGCTGGCCAAGCGCATCGGCGCGCGGGGGCTGTGGAGCGAGTTGTACGCGACCACGCCGGCGGCGCTGGCGCAGCGGCCCTACGTGCGCGACTTCGTTTCCATCGTGCGCGACACCTGCGCCGCCGAACTGGACGGCATCGAACTGCTGGCGGACAACCGGTAGCGTTCCGGTGGCGGGTCAGGCGGAGCGCGGGGCCGTGCCGCGCGGCGCCGCCACCGGCGCGGGCGTGCCGGCCACGCTGTCGTCGATCGGGAAATGCAGCAGCGCCGCCACCAGCCCGGCCAGCGCCGTGGCGGCCCACACGAGCGAGTAGGAGCCGGTCAGGTCGAACATGAAGCCGCCCAGCCACGCGCCGAGGAAGGAGCCGATCTGGTGGCTGAGGAAGACCACGCCGAACAGCGTGCCGAGATGGCGCGTGCCGAACACCTTGGCCACCAGCCCGCTGGTGAGCGGTACCGTGCCGAGCCACGTCAGGCCCATCACGGCCGCGAACACCATCACCGAGGTGGCGCTCTTGGGCAGCAGCAGGAAGGCGGCGATGGCCACGCCGCGCACGAGGTAGAGCCAGCCCAGCACGTATTGCTGGCGGAAGCGCCCGCCCAGCCAGCCGCAGGCCCAGCTTCCCGCCATGTTGAACAGCCCGATCAGCGCCAGCGCGGTCGCGCCCAGCCCGGCGGGCAGGTGGCACAGCGTCAGGTAGCCCGGCAAGTGGGTGCCGATGAACGCCAGCTGGAAGCCGCAGGTGAAGAAGCCGAGCGTGAGCAGCCGGTAGCCGCGGTGGCGGCTTGCCAGCGCCAGCACCGGGCGCAGCGGCTCCGCCGGCGCCTGCCGCGCGGGCGCGCCGCCGGCGTGGCGCTTTTCGAGCATGAGGCCGAGCGGCGCGGCCAGCAGCATCACCGCGGCGAGCACGAACAGCGAGGCGCCGACACCCGCGCCCGCGCGCACCGACTGCGCCAGCGGCACCACCAGCACCTGCCCGAGCGAGCCGCCCGCGCTGGCGATGCCCATCGCCATGCTGCGCTGCGCGGGCGTGGCCACGCGGCCCACCGCGCTCAGCACCACGCCGAAGCTGGTGCAACTGATGCCGATGCCGACCAGCACGCCCATGCCGATGACCAGCATGGCGCCCGACGGCGCCACCGCCGCCAGCCCGAGGCCCGCCGCGAAGGCCGCGCCGCCGAACGCCACCACCGGCGCGCAGCCGTGGCGGTCGGCCGCGGCGCCGGCGAACGGCTGGGCCAGGCCCCATACGAGGTTATGCAGCGCGATGGCGAACGCGATCAGCGTGACCGGCATGCCGCGGTCGAACGACAGGGGACCGAGGAACAGCCCGAAGGTCTGCCGCACGCCCATCGCCGCGCTGAGGATCAGCGCGGCCGCGATCACTACCGGCAGCGCGGGGTTGCGCAGGGAACCCCTGCGCGGGTCGTGGTGGTCTTGGGCTGGCGCCGTCGGCATGGTGGTGTTCCTCCTGCGCCAATACTGGCAGCGGGCGGCACGCGCGACAAAGGAAAAGAATTCGGCTGCGCGTGAGGCGGGCTCACCTGTGCCCGCGCTCAGCGCAGGGCCGGCGCCGGTGCCGCCGGTGGCGCGACGGGCTCCGCGCAGGCCCGCGCCTCGGCCAGCAGCCATTGCCGGAAGCCGGCGAGGTCGGGCCGGCCCCGGGTCTCGGCGGCGCCCTCGGCGCTGACCAGCCAGTAGGCCGTGCGCGCGGCCAGCGGCGGCGCGCCCAGCGTGACCAGCGTGCCGGCGGCCAGTTCGCGGTCCACCAGCGGCCGCCGTCCCAGCGCCACGCCCAGGCCCGCGGCGGCGGCTTCCAGCGCGAGCTGGATGGTGTCGAAGCGCAGGTTGCCGGCCGGCGCCGCGTCCGGCATGCCGGTGGCGGCCAGCCATGCGGGCCAGTCCTCGCCGGCGGTGTCCACGTGGATCAGCGTGGCCAGGCGCGGATCGAAATGGCCTTGCGCGTCGAGCGTGCCGGCGCGGCAGGCCGGGCTGCATACCGGCAGCAACTGCTCGCCGAACAGGCGGTCCCACGCCGTGCCGGGCACCGGCGCGCGGCTCATGCGGATGGCGAAGTCGAAGCCGTCGGCGGGGAATCCCACCAGCCGGCGCGAGGTATCCACGGTCACGTTGACGTCCGGCCAGCGGCGGCGGAAATCGTGCAGGCGCGGCAGCAGCCAGCGCGACGCCAGCGTCGGCGCGCAGCTCACGGCGATGGTGCGCCCGGCGCGGCGGTCCGGCAGGCGCTGCGTGCCGGTGGCGATCAGCGCGAAGGCCTCGGAGATGTAGGCCAGGTAGTCCGCCCCGGCCGGGGTCAGCGCCAGCCCGCGCGGCTCGCGCACGAACAGCGCGACGCCGAGCGCCTGTTCCAGGCCGGTGATGCCGTGGCTGACCGCGCTCGGCGTCACGTTCAGCTCGGCGGCGGCGAGCTTGAAGCTCTGGTGCCTGCCGGCGGCTTCAAAGAAGCGCAGCGCCGAGAGGGGTGGAAGACGAAGCGGCATGAGACGTTCCCGAGGGCAGCCTGTTGGCGGCCTGAGGATACCGAGCCGGCGCGGCGGCGGCAAGCGCGGGAGCGGTGGCGGGGGCGTGCGCAGCGACCTCGCGCACTTCCAGCACGTCCACGCCGTTCCCGAGCCGCCTGACGAACAGGTCCAGCAGGTCCGCGTCCGCGGCGGCGACCGACAGCGTCAGCGCCCACGGCGCGGCGGCATCGAAATCCATGCCGGCCAGGGTCAGGCCGGTGCGGCGGGCATTGGCGAGCGTCCATTCGATGGCGCCGAAGACATCGCCGCGGTCGAGGCGCAGCGCAAGATTCAGGGTGGGCATGGGGAGCATGGCGGGGCTGGAAAGCGGCGTCGGATTCATGCGACAAATTTACCAGCGGCGGCGCGGAATGGGCTTCTTTATTCCCTGCCATTCCCACGAATATGGAGATGAATTATCCGTGAATGATAGGATCGTGGGTGAATCCTTCTTTCTGTCACGCAAAGTCATGGCAAGCTCTCCCAAACTCGACGAAACCGACCGCCGCATCCTGCGCGCGCTGCGGCGCGACGGCCGGCTTTCCAACCTCAAGCTCGCGGAGCAGGTCGGCCTGTCGCCCACGCCGTGCTGGAACCGCGTGCGCGCGCTGGAAGACAGCGGGGTGATCGAGGGCTATGCGGCCTTGCTGAACCAGAAGGCGCTCGGCCTGCCCGACACCGTGCTGATCGAGGTCACGCTCGACCGGCACGACGACGACATGCTCGACCGCTTCGGCGAGGCGCTGGCCGAATTGCCCGAGGTGATGGAGGCCTACCTGCTGACCGGCGAGTACGACTATCTCATCAAGGTGGCGGTCGCCGGCACCGAAGGCTACGAGCAGTTCCTGCGCCACAAGCTGTACAAGCTGCCCGGCCTGCGGCACAGCCATTCCACCTTCGTGCTGCGCACCATGAAGCGCGAGCCCTCCGTGGCGCCTTGAGGCGCGGCTCAGGACGCCGGCGTGTCCCAGCCGTCCGTGGCCACGAACGCCGCCAGCGGCCGGCCGTGGCGCCAGTTCTCGATTTCCAGCATCGGCGCCGGATAGAACGCGCGCACCGGCCCCAGGCACAGGATGGCGATGGGTTGCGCGCCCGGCGGCATGCGCAGCCGCGCGGCCAGCGCCTCGGGCGCGAACATCGAGACCCAGCCCATGCCGAGGTTTTCCGCGCGCGCGGCCAGCCACAGGTTCTGGACCGCGCAGGCCGCCGAGCACAGCGCCATCTCGCGCGGCATGGTGCGCCGGCCGAACACCGTGCCGTCGTCCGGCGCCAGCGCCACCACCAGCAGCTCCGCGCATTCGCGCACGCCTTCCACCTTCAGCCGCAGGAATTCGGCATCGCGCTCGCCCAGCGCCAGCGCGGTCCGCTGCCGCTCGGCCTCGACCAGCGCGGCGATGTCCTCCCGCACGGCCGGATCGGCGATGCGGATGAAGCGCCAGGGCTGCATCAGGCCGACCGAGGGCGCCGCGTGCGCGGCCCGCAGCAGGCGCAGCAGCACGGCTTCGTCCACGGTTGCGCCAGCGATGAAATGGCGCATGTCGCGGCGCGCCGCCACGAGGTCGTAGAAGCGCTGCTGGTCGTGGGGCGTGAAGACGGCGTCGGCGTGGTCGGTCATGGGCGGATGCAGGTGGGCAGGCAGGTCCCGCTCAGTCGTGCCACGGGTTGACCACGGTCAGGCCGATGCCGCCGAAGTCCTTGCCGTTGCGGGTGGCGAGCACGGCGCCGTGCCGCAGGCAGATCGCCGCGATCTGCGCGTCGGCCATGCTGATCGGGCGGCCGGCCCGGGTGCGCATGGTGACGATTTCCGCATGGCAGCCCGCGGCCTCGGCGTCGAACGGCAGCACGGAGCCGGTGAATTCCGCGTCGAGCATGCCGGTCGCCGCCGCGTAGAGCCCGGCCTTGCGCCGGCCATCCGCGAGCAGGGCGATGCCGGTGAGCAATTCGGCGACGGTGACGGCCGTCACCGCGAAGGCCTGCTCGGAAGCGCGGTCCAGCCACGCGACGACCGCCGCGTCCGGCTCCGCGCGCATGAGCTCCGACAGCACGTTGGTGTCGAGGACGATCATTCCGGCAGGTCCGCCGCGCGCGGCGGCTCGTCGCGGGGAGGCAGCGGCACGCCCGGGTCGGACAGGTGCGCGAAATGCGTCCGGATCCGGCTGCCCAGCCCCTCTGTGCGATACGGCTTGCTCAGCGCCTGCCGCAGGATGGCGCGCACCTCTTCTTCCATCGAGCGCCCGTGCTGGGCGGCTTCGAGGCGCAGGCGCGCCTTGAGCGCCTCGTCGATATTGCGGATTGTCAGCGTTGCCATGCCGGCTCCCGTGCTTGCGTTGCATGCAATGCTAGCACATGGGCGGCGCGTGTCACCGGCGCTGTTCGCCGCCGCCGCCGCTGTCGATGCCGTATGCGGCCATCCGCGCCATCGCCTCGAAGCCCCGCGCGAGGTCCGCGATCAGGTCGTCGCTGTCTTCCAGCCCGATATGCAGCCGCACCACCTGTCCGCGCGCCGACCAGTCGGTCACGCTGCGCGCGCCGCGCATGTCGGCGAGCACCGCCAGGCTTTCGAAGCCGCCCCACGAGGCGCCGATGCCGAACAGCGCGAGGTGGTCGATGAAGTGCCCGGCGGCGCCCGGCGCGGCCTCGCGCAGCGCGAACGACAGCAGCCCGTTGGTGCCGTGGCAGTCGCGCCGCCACAGCGCGTGGCCCGGGTCGCCGGGCAGGGCGGGGCAGAACACCTCGGCCACCTCGGAGCGCGCCTGCAGCCAGCGCGCCACCGCGAGCGCGCCGCGCTCGTGCTGGGCCATGCGCGCGCCGAGCGTGCGCATGCCGCGCTGGACCAGGTAGGCGTCGTCCGGGCTGACGGCGATGCCGAAGGCGTCGGCCACGCCGGCCAGCGCGGGCCAGGCGGCCTCGGTGGCGCAGACCGTGCCCATCATCACGTCGGAATGGCCGGACAGGTATTTGGTGGCGGCCATCAGCGAGATGTCGGCGCCGAGCGCCAGCGGGCGGTAGAGCAGGCCCGAGCCCCAGGTGTTGTCGGCGGCGACCAGCGCGCCGTGGCGGTGGGCGATGCCGGCGATGGCGGGCAGGTCGCACATCTCGTAGGCCAGCGAGCCGGGCGTTTCCACGTAGACCAGCCGCGTCTCGGGCCGCAGCCGGGCTTGCACGTCGTGCCCGTCGCCGGCGTAGAAACCGGCCGCGATGCCATGCTGGGCGAGAAAACCCGTGGCCAGCCTGCGCACCGGCTCGTAGACGCAGTCGGGCAGCAGCACGTGCTGGCCCGGGCGCAGGCAGGCCAGCAGGGTCATGGCCGCGGCGGACAGGCCGGTCGGAAACAGGCGCGTGCGGTAGCCGCCCTCGAGTTCCGTGACCATGTCTTCGAGCGCGAAGGCGGTCGGGGTGCCGCGCGCGCCGTAGGTAAACAGGCGCTCGCTGCCGCGCCGGCCGCGCATCTCGCGCATCTGCGCGGTGGAATCGAACAGTACCGTGCTGGCGCGCACCAGCGGCGGATTGACGGGCCGGCCGCCGTCCACGGCGGTGGCGCGGCCGCCGTGGACGAGGCGGGTCAGGGGGCGGTGTGTCATCGTCGGGCCTCAGTCCACGTGCGCGCCGGACAGCTTGACGATCTGCGACCAGCGCGCGATGTCGCCCTTGAGCTGGGCCGCGAACGCATCGGGCTTGCTGGCCACCACGTCGCTGCCGCCGTCGTTGATGAGCTTGACCACCTCCGGCATCTGCAGCACCTGCACGATGGCGCGGTTGAGCAGGGCGATGCGCTCGGGCGAGGTGCCGGCCGGCACGAACACGCCGTACCAGTCCTCGAAGCGGGCATTGCGGTAGCCGAGCTCTTCCAGCGTCGGCACCTTGGCGAACACGCCCAGCCGGCGCGGGCTGGTGACGGCCAGCGCGCGCATGCGCCCGCCCTGGATGAAGCCCGCCACCGACGAGGTGGAGGTGATCAGCACGTCCACCTGGTGGCCCAGCAGGTCGTTGATGGCCGGGCCCGCGCCTTTGTAGGGCACGTGCTGCAGGGCGACGCCGCTGTCCTTGTCCAGCACCACGCCGACCAAGTGCGAGAGCGTGCCGTTGCCGGGCGTGGCGAAGGTGATCTTGTGCGGCTGGGCCCTGGCCTGCGCGGCCAGTTCGGCAAAGCTCTGCCACGGCGCGTTGGCGGCCACCACGATGGCCAGGGGCGCGGCGTTGATCTGCGTGACCGGCGCGAACTGCTTCACCGGGTCGAAGCCGGGCGCGCTGTAGAGCGAGGGGTTGACCGCCATCACGGAGACCTGCGAGGTCAGCAGGGTATAGCCGTCCGGCTTGGACTCGGCCACGAAGCGCGTGCCGATATTGCCGCCGGCGCCGCCGCGGTTGTCGGTCACGGCGGTCTGCCCCAGCACCTCGCCCAGGTGGGTGGCGACGATGCGCGTGACGGCATCGTTGCCGCCGCCGGCCGGGAACGGCGAGACGATGCGCAGCGGCTGGGCCGGAAAGCCGCCGACGGGCGCGAGCGGCTGGGCCGCCGCGAGGCCGGCGCACAGCACGGCGGTGGCGGCGAGGGCGCCGGCGAGGACTTGCGTGGGGCGAGACATGGGGACCTCCTTTTCTGGCTTTGGGCGTGGAGCGATGTCTGAAGCGAACAAGTGGACGAGCGGACAAGCAAAAACGCGACCCGGCGCGGCGGATCAGGCGAAGCGGAAAGTGGCCAGCTCCTGCTCGTCGAGCTGGCCGATCAGGTTGGTCTCCCACGCCAGGTAGCGGCGGGCGGCCTCCTTGTTGCCGTCGTGGCGGTCGTGCACGAAGAACAGGAAATCGATGCAGCGCGCGTCGGGCAGCACCGCCGCGCCGGCATCGTCG
>NZ_AQPL01000189.1:0-300 GCF_000395345.1 Cupriavidus sp. WS
ATCGATGCAGCGCGCGTCGGGCAGCACCGCCGCGCCGGCATCGTCGGCAGGCGCCAGGCCGGCGGCCTGCCACGCCCGCATGCCGCCGTCGAGCAGGCTGACGTCGCCGAAGCCGAGCGCGGCCAGCTCGGCCGCGGCGAGCAGGGCCACGCCGTCTTCGTCGCCGATCAGCGCCAGCGGCATGTCGCGCGGCACGCCGGCCAGGTCGCGCGCCAGCACCGGGCGGATCGACCAGCGGCTGCCGGGCACGTGGCCGGCGCGGTAGGCCATGCTGGGGCGCACGTCGAGCGCCAGCAGCCG
>NZ_AQPL01000190.1:0-5364 GCF_000395345.1 Cupriavidus sp. WS
TGCCGCCGGCGGCGCCGCAACCGCTGCCGGCCGGCACGCAGGACCGGCAACTGACCGGCGCCGAGCTGGCCGCGCATTTCACGCATCTCGGGCGCGTGGACGCCACCGCGCCGTCCGGCATCACGCTGTGGCTGAACATCCGCGAGAGCGGCGAGCTGGACGTGACCAATGCCGTCAGCCGCGGCTACTCGCCGGGCCGCTACCGTATCGAGCCGGACAGCGGCCAGGTCTGCATCGACATGGACAACCCCAAGTTCAGGACCATGCAGACGTGCTACCGGCTGACCGAGGCCGGCGGGCGCTACGTGATGCGCTCGGTCTCCAGCCCCTATTACTTTTCCTACGTGAAATAACGTGAAACAGCACGGCACGCCCTCCCTGTCCTGCCCTCCGTCCACGGGCATGCATTCCATGCGTCGCGCCGCCACGGCCGCCGCCGTGGCCGCCGCCCTGCTGCTCGGCGGCTGCGCGCCGGCGACCGTCGGCGTCTCCACGCGCGCCACCGACTACAGCGGCAAACCCACGCGCCTGTACGTGGTGGGCATGACCGGCATGGGCTGGGACAGCGATTTCTCGCAGGCCTTCGCCGCCAAGTTCCGCGAGGTGGCCGGGCAGTGCGGCGTGGCGGCGGCCTATGACGAGCTGTCCGGCCTGGAGCTGGACCCGAACGCCATCAACGGCCGCATGCGCGCGTTCCACGCCGACGCGCTGCTCACCATCTCCAGCGGCGGCGGCGTGCTCAGCGCCTACGGCCAGCGCCTGTCGATCCGCTACGCCAGCACGCTGACCGACGTCCGGCTGCGGCGCCCGGTCTGGAAGGGCCAGTACACCTTCAGCCGCGGCTCCACGGCGATCCCGATCGAGGAACGCGCCGCGGTGTTCGCCATCGACCTCACCAACAACCTGAAGAAAGACGGTTTCCTGAACGGCTGCGCGCCGATCGCGCTGGGCCAGAACGGCCGGCTGGACCCGGCGGCGGTGCCGGTGATCGTGCATGGCGCGCCCATCCGGCCGCCCGTGGCGGCGGACGGCGCGGGCGCCGCGGTGGTGGCGCACGGCCCGGCCGCGGGTCAGGCGCCCGCCAACCCGGCCGCCACGCCGGGCGTGCCCGGCGGCGCGACGCTGCGCGACCTGCAGGACCTGCTGCCGAAGTAAGCGGGCGCCGCGCGCCTCCCGAGGCACACCGCCTTTGCCATTGGCGGCAATGTGGGTGTTCTGTGCGCGGCAGCCGCCTGCGTTACCATGACGGTCCCGGTTTCTCGCCGTGCCCGCGCCCGGCACCGCGCGCGCCGCCCGCCTCCGCTTCCGCCATTGCCGCCACTCCCGCCATCGCCATGACTTCTGCTCTCCTGCTCGAAAACATCCACGACACCGCCGTAGAACGCTTCAAGGAAGCGCTCGTCACCGTGGAGCGCCGCAGCGGCGCGCTCGCCGGCGAAGAACTGCACCGCGCGCCGCAGGCGCACCAGATCCTCGGCATCCGCTCCGCCACGCACCTGGGCGCGCCGGAGATCGAGGCCGCCCGCCACTTGCTGGCCATCGGCTGCTTCTGCATCGGCACCTCGCAGGTCGACCTCGACGCGGCCGCGCGCGCGGGCATGCCGGTGTTCAACGCGCCGTTCTCGAACACGCGCTCGGTGGCCGAGCTGGTGATCGCCGAGGCCATCCTGCTGCTGCGCCGCGTGCCGGAGAAGAACACGCTCGCGCACGCAGGCAAGTGGGCCAAGGGCGCCAGCGGCTCGTTCGAGGCGCGCGGCAAGACCATCGCCATCGTCGGCTACGGCAACATCGGCTCGCAGGTGGGCGTGCTGGCCGAGGCGATGGGCATGCGGGTGGTGTACTACGACGTGCAGGCCAAGCTGTCGCTGGGCTCGGCGCGCGCGGCGCGCTCGCTGGCCGACGCGGTGTCGCACGCGGACATCGTGACGCTGCACGTGCCGGCCACCGCGCAGACGAAGAAGATGATCGACGCCGCCGTGCTGCGCCAGTTCAAGCGCGGCGCGATCCTCATCAATGCCTCGCGCGGCACCGTGGTGGACATCGAGGCGCTGCGCGCGGCCTGCGACGACAACCACATCGCCGGCCTGGCCATCGACGTGTTCCCCGAGGAGCCGAAGACCAACGCCGACCGCTTCACCAGCCCGCTGCAGGGCGTGCCCAACGCCATCCTGACGCCGCACATCGGCGGCAGCACGGAAGAGGCGCAGGAAAACATCGGCACCGAGGTCGCCACCAAGCTGATCGCCTTCCTGCGCACCGGCGACACCGTCGGCGCGGTCAACTTCCCCGAGGTGAGCCCGGGCCCGCTGACCTCGCCGGCGCGGCTGCTCAACGTGCACGGCAACGCGCCGGGCGCGCTGGCCGCGCTCAACACGCTGCTCGCGCGCGACGGCGTCAACATCGTGGCGCAGCACCTGCAGACGCGCGGGGAAATGGGCTATGTGGTGACCGATCTCGACAAGGCGCCGTCGGCCGAACTGGTGGCCGCGCTGGACCAGGAAAGCGCGTTCATCCGCTGCCGCGTGCTGCGCAACGAGCAGGGCTGACGCGAACGCCGCGGCGGCAGGCCGGCGGCCCGCCGCCGACGCACGCGGACCGGTCCGCGCGGATCAGCTCACGCGGAAATGCTCGACCGACTGGCCGGCATTGACCGCGCGCACCAGCCATGAGGGCATCGCGCCCTCGCCGTCCCACACCTGGCCTTCGGCGTTGCGGTAGCGGCGCGCGGGGGTGGCGGAAGGTGCGGCTGAGGGCGCGGCGGCCGGCGCCGGTTCGGCCTGCGCCTCGCGCGGCGGCCGGCTGGCCGGCGCGTCTGCCCGCGCACTCATCCGCTCATCCTTCCGCTCGATCTTCCCTCCGGCTTCCGGCTGCGCCGAAACCTCGGCCGGCGCCGCGGCCGGCATAGCCAGCGCCGCCTGGGCGTTGGCCGCGTTCTGCTGGCCCAGCCGTTTCTTGCGCTGCTGCCGCGGCGTCGCCGGCGGCGCGGTGACGGGCGCCGCCGGCAGCAGGCCGGCGGTCGGGCCGAGCGGCTCCACGACCAGCGTTGCGGCCGGCCTGGCCGCCGCAGGCGCCTGCTCCGCTGCCGGCGCATCCACCGCCTCATCCTCCACACCCTCCACACCCGCCGCCGGCGCCGCTGCCGCGAGCGCGGCCTCGATGTCCTCGGCGGTGATGCCCAGCCGCTCCATCTGGACCCGGATCCAGACAATGGCTGCGACTCTCTTCACGTCGGGGGAAACGTCGGCCGAGACATCGGCGGGAACGGCCGGAGGAAGGTCCGAAGGAAGGTCCGATGAAGGGTCCGGTGAGGCGGCGGGGGCGATAGCGATAGACACGATTAAAAACCAATAGAAGATGCGGGTAGACGGTTCATCATGCGGCGCTCTGCGCACACCCCTGACCCTGAAGCTCGCACATGATAGCCGAGCGCGGAAGCCGCCTCCCCGGACGGCACGAATGCCCGCCGGGCGGCGGCCGCGAGCGGCCTCTCCCCCTGCGCGAAAGCCACCGCGAAGCTGCTGGAAATCACACAATTCAAATGAGAACGATTATCATATGCGGCTTGCGCGCGGCGGCCGGCCACCGCGCAACGCTGCCGCCTCCATAGGACATATAGCCAATGCCTCGCCTCATTTCCACCGCCTCGCGAACAACTGTCGTGCCCGGCACGGCCGCCCCGGAGGCGCGCGCATGCGCCTGAGCCGCAACGGCCGCTATCGCCTCGGCGTGGCCTCGCGCGTGGTGGCCGCCATCGGCGGCTGCTACGTGCTGGCGGCGCTGGCCACCGGCCTGCTGGCGGTGGTGCTGCCGATGCCGCCGGCCGAGGCGGTGATGACCGCCACGCTGCTGTCGTTCTCGCTGTACGCATGCGCCGTGCTGTGGGTGTTCGCCGTGGGCAGCGCATGGCGCGCGTGGACCGGGCTGGGGGTGGCCGCCGCCGTCCTCGGCACCATCCTCGCGGCCGCGCTGGCCGCCGTGCGGAGCGGCGCATGAGGGCCGGCCTGCGCCAGTCGATGGCGTGGCTGCATGGCTGGTCCGGCCTGCTGGTGTGCTGGGTGCTGCTGCTGGTGTTCTGCGGCGGCACGGCCAGCTACTTCAAGGACGAGATCACGCTGTGGATGAAACCGGAGCTGCACCGCGCGGCGGCCGCGCCGGTGCCGCCCGCCGAGGCCGCCGCCCGCGCGGTGGCGTTCCTGCAGCGCAACGCGCCGCGCTCGCCGCGCTGGTTCATCAGCCTGCCCGACGAGCGCAGCCCGGTGACGCAGGTGCTGTGGATCCGCGCGCCCGGCGAGCCCGGCTCCGGCATCGGCGGCAGCCGCGGCCGCTTCGAAAGCCGCACGCTGGACCCCGCCACCGGCGCCTTCCTCGGCACCGTGCGCGACACGCGCGGCGGCGAGTTCCTCTACCGCCTGCACTTCGACCTGTACTACATGCAGCCGCTGTGGGCGCGCTGGATCATCGGCGCGTGCGCGATGTGCATGCTGGTGGCCATCCTCAGCGGCGTCATCACGCACCGGCGCATCTTCCAGGACATCTTCACGTTCCGCCCGCGCAAGGGCCAACGCTCGTGGCTCGACGCGCACAACGCCACCGCCGTGCTGGCCCTGCCGTTCCACCTGATGATCACATACACCGGGCTGGTGACGCTGATGTTCATGTACATGCCGTGGGGCGTGCAGACGGCCTACCGCGGCGACCTGCAGGCCTTCAACAACGAAGCCTTCGGCCGCGCGCCGCTGGGCAAGCCCAGCGGCCAGGCCGCGCCGCTGGTGCCGGTGGCGCCGCTGGTCGCGCAGACCATGCGGCACTGGAACGGCGCCGGACCGAGCCGCGTGGCGATCACGCTGGCCGGCGACGCCAACGCCACCGTCACCATCTCGCGCGGCAGCGCCGGCGCGCTGTCCGTCGACGAGCCGTCGATGCGCTTCGACGGCGCCACCGGCAAGCTGGTCGCCACCAGCGGCGACGCGCCGGCACCCGCCAGCCAGACGCGCGGCGTGATGGTCGGCCTGCACGAGGCGCATTTCGCCGGGCCGCTGCTGCGCGCGCTGTTCTTCGTCAGCGGGCTGTCGGGCTGCGTGATGGTCGCCACCGGCGCGCTGCTGTGGGGCGTGAAGACGCGCCAGCGGCAGGCCAAGGCGCTGGCCGCCGGCGCCCGCCCCTCGTTCGGACTGCGGCTGGTGGACGCGCTCAACATCGGCGCCGTCGCCGGCCTGCCGATCGCGTTCGCGGCCTACTTCTGGGCCAACCGGCTGCTGCCGGTGGCGATGGCCCACCGCCCCGACGCCGAGATCCGCGCGTTCTTCGCCGCCTGGGCGGTGGCCGCGGTGCTGGCGCAGCTGCACCCCGCGCGCGCCATGTGGC
>NZ_AQPL01000191.1:0-19683 GCF_000395345.1 Cupriavidus sp. WS
CCCCGCGCGCGCCATGTGGCGCGCGCAACTGTGGACCGGCGCGCTGATGCTCGCCGGCATTCCCGTGCTCAACGCGCTCACCACGGACACGCACCTCGGCGCGACGCTGCTGCGGGGACAGGGGCCGGCCGCGGTGGCCGGCTTCGACCTCACGGTGCTGGCGCTGGGCATCGCGCTGGGCGCGGCGGCGTGGGTGCTCGGCCGCCGCACGGCGGCGCGCAAGGCGGTGCCCGCGGCGCGCCAGCCGCACGGCGCGCGCGACGCCAAGGGGGCGACATGAACGGCCTCGCCTTCCTGGCCGCGCTGGCGCTGGTGTTCAGCGGCTTCAGCACGCTGAGCCAGACACTCGACCGGCACTATGCCGACCGCAACGGCCGCGGCAGCGTGCCCGGCACCGCCGAGCGCGTGCGCCTGCACGGCCTGGGCTGGGCCGCGCTGGCCCTGGCGCTGGCGGCGTGCGTGCTGGAACAGGGCTGGCCGATGGGCACCGTGGCCTGGGTCGGCATGCTGACGCTGGGCGCGTTGCCGGTGGTGCTGCTGCTGTCCTGCGCGCCCGCCCTGGCGCTGCGCGCGGCGGGCTGGAGCGGCGCGCTCGGCGGCTGCGGGCTGCTGGCGCTGCGCGCGCTGCCCTGAGCGCGCGCGGCGCCGAACATTGCCGGGCGGCGGCGCGGACAAACGCGCCACGCTCTCCGGCGGCGAAGCCTGCCTCTCGAGGATATGGAGGCCCGCCCGCCGCCGCCGGCTATCATGACGGCCATGCCAACCGAACGCCCCCCGCTTCAAGCCATGTCCGACCAGACCCCCGCCCAGCCTACCCAAGACACGCCCGCGAGCCCGGCCTGGGCACTGGAGAATCCCTTCCTCGAATCGCTCGACGTGACCATCGTGGCATGGGAGCCCGACCTCGTGCGCATGTCGCTGACGCCGCAGCCGGCGCATCTCAACAATACCGGCGTGGTCCAGGGCGGCATCCTGGCCACGCTGCTCGATGCCGCGGGCGGTTATGCCGGCCTGTTCCCCGAAGGCGGCGTGCGGCGCGCGGCCACCACCATCTCGCTCAACGTCAACTACGTCGCCTCCGGGAAGCTGGAGCTGCTTACCGTAGTGGGCCGCCGCGTGGGCGGCGGGCGCCGCGTGTTCTTCTCCCACGCCGAAGTCACCGACAGCCAGGGCCGCGTGATCGCCACCGCGCAGGCGGCGTTCCGCCGCAAGGACCCGGCGGCGCCGGCCTGAAGCGGCGGCGCTATTCCCGTTCGTGCCCGCCATGCGCGGACAGCGGCGGCGCGATGTCCTCCAGCGCCCGCCGCTCGGCGTTGACCGCATAGCGCAGCGCGAACAGGCCCGCGACGATCACCAGCGCCGCGCCGATGCCGTAGCCGGCGGCCACGGCGGCGCGGCTGCCGCTGGCGATCAGCGTGCCGAACAGCAGCGGCCCGATGAAGCCGCCGCTGCCCGTGCCCACGGCGTAGAACACCGAGATCGCCAGCGCGCGCGTCTCCAGCGGAAAGACTTCGCTGACCGTGAGATAGGCCGAGCTGGCCGCGGCCGACGCCAGGAAGAACACGGCGGACCAGCACAGCGCCTGGCTGCGCGCATCGAGCCAGCCCTGCATGAAAGCCCAGCCCGTCAGCGCCAGCCCCACGCCCGAGAGCACGTAGGTCAGCGCGATCATGCGGCGGCGCCCCACGCGGTCGAACAGCGGCCCGAGCAGCAGCGGCCCCAGCACGTTGCCGAGCGCGAACGGGAACATGTACAGCCCCACGCGGTTGTCCGGCACGGCGTAGAAGCGCGTGAGCACCAGCGCGTAGGTGAAGAAGATGGCGTTGTAGAAGAACGCCTGCGAGACCATCAGCGCCAGCGCCACGGCGCTGCGCAGCCGGTAGCGGCGCAGCAGCACGCCGGCCACTTCGCGCAGCGTGGCCGCGCCGCGCCGCGCGAGGGCGATGCTGCCGGCCGCCGCCGGCAGCGCGCCGCACTGGGCCCGCACCTGCGCCTCGATGGCGGCGACGATGCGCTCGGCTTCGTCCGCGCGCCCGTGCAGGAGCAGCCAGCGCGGGCTCTCGGGCACGTCGCGCCGCACCAGCAGGATCGCCACCGCGAGCAGCGCGCCCAGCGCGAAGGCGGCGCGCCAGCCCAGCGCCGGGCCCAGCACGCGCGGGTCCAGCAGCAGCAGGCTCAGGCCCGCGCCGAGCGCCGCGCCCAGCCAGAAGCTGCCGTTGATGGCGAGGTTGACGCGCCCGCGCACGCGCGCCGGGATCAGTTCGTCGATGGCCGAGTTGATGGCCGCGTACTCCCCGCCGATGCCCAGCCCGGTCAGGAAGCGGCACACCGCGAAGAACCCGAAGCCCGGCGCAAACGCCGTGGCGAAGGTGGCCGCCGCGTACACCGCCAGCGTCACCAGGAACAGCGTCTTGCGGCCGAAGCGGTCGGCCAGGCGGCCGAACACCAGCGCGCCGGCCACCGCGCCCGCCACGTACAGCGAGCCGAGCCAACCCACCTGCGCGGCATCCAGCCCTAGCCCCTCGGGCTGCTCGAGCACGCCGCCGAGCGAGCCCACCAGCGTGACCTCCAGCCCGTCCAGCACCCACGCCACGCCCAGCGCGGCCACCACGCGCCAGTGCCAGCGCGACCACGGCAGCCGGTCCAGCCGCGCGGGGATGTCGCTGCGCACCGCGCGCGCGGCCGGTACGTCCGGCATGGTCTGCACAAGCGGCATGGACAGGCTCCGGTGGACGCCACGGCGCCGCGCGCGTCGGCGCGGCGACCCGGCCTTTGCGTGCGGCGCGGCCATCGGCGGCAAGCCTTCATCATAGGCAGAATTCGGGCGGCGTCCGCGTCCCATCGTCCTCGTGGCCGGCGACGGACCCGGCGTGGTCGCCTCGCCGCCACTGGCGCCTGCTTCACTTTTTGATACAAGTCAAGCAAATGGCAGAGCACAAACCCTACGGTGTTGGGGGCGTCAAGCGGGGCCGGGAATGAGACACTGCGTTCGGGCGGGAAAGCCTCTCGCCCATGTCACTTCTTCAATGCCCCCGGAGTCATTTCCCTGCGGGCATTTTTTTTGCCCGCGCCCCGCCGGCCGCTCGTGGCACGAAGCGCTTTTTTACATCGATCGGAAAATCAGGGATGCCCGGTGCCGGCACCGCCACGCGGGCGAACGCGCGCCGCAGGCGTGCCTCCGCGGCCGGAAATCCCGCCGGGCCGCGGGCGTGCAGGCCGACCGCAAGCGGGCTGTGCGCCGCGCGGCGCGTGGCACGATTCCTGCGCGCCACCGGCATCGCGACATCGCGCGCGGCCCGGCCGGGCGGCGGGCATCGCGCAACAGGGAGGTAGCCTCATGGCTGGGGCTTCGCGGGCCGCGGGCGACGCGCGCGGCCCCGTTTTTCCCGGCCGGCGCGGCGTACCCGGAATGGCCCGGCCGCGTCAATAGTCCTTCGCGCTTACTCCCACGAGAGGGAGCCGCGCCATGCCGCCCGGGCGCACAATGCGCCCGTGGCCGTACCTGTCGGCATGCAACCTTGCCGGTAACGGCAGATCCTGGACCGAGCCCCTATGATCCGGAAACCGAAATCCCTGACCGACGCGGCGCCAGCGGGCAACCGCCCGCAGCCCGGCGGCGAACCCACGCGGCAGCAGCTCGCCGAGCGCCGCACGCGCGCGCTGGCCGATGCGCTCGAAGAAGCCATCCGCCGCCCGGCGCCGGCCGCCGGCACGGCAAGCGCGCGGCGCCGCGCGGCAGGCCAGTCGTCCTGAAGGCCGGATATCCGGCCCGCTAATCGGCCAGCGGAAAACCGAACACGTCCCGCGCGAGGTCGCGCTCGAAAGCCTCCGTCCACCTGACCGGGCCATCCCGGTACTCGCGCGCCTCGCCGCCCGTCACGCGGACCACCGCGATCCGGCGCGGCGGCCGGCCGGCATCGCCGTCCCCCGCCGCCGCCGCGCTGACCTCGAAATCTTCCTGGGCAAATCCGTGCAGCGCGCAGGCCGACGCGAACGCGTCGCGCTCCTGCGCCGGCAGTTCGTGGAACCGCAATTGCGCCATCGCCGTCTCCCGGAAAACCGCCGCGCAGGCCGGCGGGTCATGAGACAGGCAGTATCGCAGCAAGGGGATTGGGCGGGCAATATGGCGCGGAGCGCCTTGGGGACAGGCGGCGGCAGGCAGCTACCGCGGCCGTTCGAACGCCGGCAGCGACGCCTGGTAGGCCTCCAGCAAGGTCCGCGTCAGCGCCTGGCCGTGATGGCTGTCGGCGCGGAAGGCATCGGGAATCTCCCACTCGAAGAAACCGTCCTCGGCAAAGGTGGCGCGCCCTTCCTGCTCGATCAGGATCGCGTGAAACGGCACCAGCCGCTCCTTCAGGTCGTCGCCGAGCAGGAAGCGGGAGAACCGGTACCTGCCCACCAGATGGCCGTCCCACTGCGCGAAGCCGAACTGCGCGTAGAGGCGGCCGACGGCGGTATGCAGCGTGAAGCTTTCTTCCTCGTCGCCGGGCAATCCCGCGCAGGCCACGATCACGTCGGGCAGGAAACCGTCATGCGCGAGGCACGCGCTGACGAATTTCCGGAAGCGCGCCGCGTGGCCGCGCAGGCGCGCGACACGCCTTGCTCCGTTCGCGGCTGCATTGCCCTGTCCCCTGATTGCCATCATTCCCGTCCCCGGCCGTGAAGTGCCGACAGTCTCCATGCCGCCGCCGGCGGCGGCAATAACACTTCCTGGGGGAAATTTCGCGCCGCGCCCGGCAGCCGCCGGCGCTTCTGCTGCCCGGGCGACGTCTTCAACGATCCCTGCCCGCAGGCGGCGATGATGGTCGCGACCAAGGCCTGGCGCGGCCCCGCCGCTTCATGCTCCGGGTACAGTAGCGGATGCGTCGAATACAAGACCAACCCGCACGACACGGAGACAAGATGAACACAATCGGCATGATCGGCATCGGCATGATGGGCCACGGCATCGCCACCAACCTCGCCAGGCACGGCCACCCGCTGGTGCTGCTGGACCACCCCGGCAACCAGCCGCTGGACCGGCTGCTGGCCGCGGGCGCCGTCACCGCCGCCACGCCGGCCGAGGTGGCGCGCGCCGCCGATACCGTGATCCTGTGCGTGACCGGCACCCCGGAAGTGGAGGACGCCCTGTTCCGCGCCGACGGCGTGCTGGCCGGCCTGCGCCCGGGCACGGTGGTGATCGACTGCTCCACCGCGATTCCGTCCTCTACCGTGCGCATCGCCGAGGCCGTGGCGCGCGCCGGCGGCCGCTTTCTCGACACGCCGATGACGCGCACGCCCAGGGAAGCCGCCGAGGGCCGCCTCAACCTGATCGTCGGCGGCGAGCGCGCGCTGTTCGAGCAATGCCGCCCGCTGCTGGCCTGCTTCGCCGAGAACATCGTCTACGCCGGCCCCACCGGCTCCGGCCACCGGCTCAAGCTGCTGCACAACTACGTCTCGCTGGGCTTCTCCGCCGTGCTCGCCGAAGCCGCCGCCTGCGCCGGGCGCGCCGAGGTCGACCCGGCCGTGCTGCTGGAAGTGCTGTCCACGGGCGGCGGCAACAGCGTGGTGCTCGACCGCCTGCGCCCCTACATCGAATCGGGGGACGACTCGGGCTTCCGCTTCACGCTGGCCAACGCGCGCAAGGACATGGGCTACTACACCACGATGGCGCGCGAACTCGGCGCCGCGCGCGCCACCGCCGAGGCCGTGCTGGGCACCTACGAGCAGGCCGCCGGCAGCGAGCGGCCGCAGGCCACGGTGCCCGAGCTGATCGGCATCCTCGGCGGGAAGCTCGCGGGCTGAAAAAAAACGGCCCGGCATGCGCAAGGCATCCGGGCCGCGGTCCAGGCGACAGGCGGGAATCCGGCTTAGATGTCGTCGACCTTCTTCGGTTTTTCCGATGCCGATGCCGGCAGCGCGGCGATCTTGCCGGACTTGGCCAGCTTGAGCAGGCCTTCGCCGATCTTCGCCGTGCTGACCGCCTGCGCGCCGACCGACGTGACCACATCCTTGAGCGCGCCAAGGCGCGGCAGCAGGGTCGGGTTGGAGGTCACGCCCGACACCAGCGCGGTGCTGCCTTCGGCCAGTTGCTTGTCCTTGAGCACGCCCAGCATGAAGGTGAAGGCGGCATTGCCGAACGAGGCCAGTTGCGCCTGGTTCATGGTCTTGAGCTTGTCCTGCACTTCCTGGCTCGCCAGCGACTTCTGCAGCGCGGTGGCTTCGTCGTCGCGGATCTTGTTGATCGCCGCGGCCTTCTCGGCGGGGTCGGCGATGGCGTTGGCGGTGGCCAGCCGGGCTTCCTGCTCGGCGATGTCCTGCTTGCTCGCCACCGCCTTGAAAATGTGGCGGCTGGAGGTGCCGATCATCTGGTCGGCTTCCTGCGCGGTCTGGATGAAGGCATCGATGTCGCCCGCGGACACGGCGGCGCCCGAGGTGCCGCCGCCCACGCCCGGGATGGCCGCGGCGAGGTTGCCCAGGCCGAACGCCATGACCGGCGCGGTGGAGGTCAGCAGGATGCCTGCCATCAGGGCGCCCAGGAGTGCGGATGTTTTTTTCACAGCGTGTTTTCCTTAGTTGGGATTCAGCAATTGCTTCATGACAGCATCGAGACCGGCGCGGGTGTCCTTGTCCAGGTCGATGCGTTGCAGCACGCCGACGTTGTCGGCGTCCGCCGCGGCCGGGTAGCCGTTCGACGTAAAGGCGTGCTCCAGGATGGCCTGGCCGGCGGCGCTGCCGCCCGCCTTCTGCCGGTAGGCCAGGCGGATGCCATAGCCCTGCGCGCACATGCCGTCGTCGCAGGTCCGTTCCTTCGGGTCGATGCGGTACAGCGCTTCCAGGCACTTGTCGTAGGCGCCCGGGCGCAATTCGAGATTGCCGGCAAAGCCGGACTGCCCGCCGACCTTGCCCTTCACCAGCGCGGCCAGCCCCGGGTTCATCATGACCACGGGCGCCTGCGCGGCGCTGGCGTAGGCCAGCCAGTCGAAGCGCTCCAGCGCCACCGAGCCCACCTGGCTCTTCTGCGCCGGGCAATACGCCACGCGCTGGCCGGACGCGCCGGCACTGGCCACGCTGTCGAACAGCACGAGGTCGCCGGCCGCGGGCCGGGGCGGCTTGCCGGCCACCGGCAGGACCGGCGAGGCCGTGACGCGCGCGCCGTCGCGGCCGACCACGCTCGCTTCCCAGGTGGGCACCAGCGCGTCCTCGGCAATGCCGCCGGGCCGGCCCGCGTTGCGATAGGTGCGGATGGTGTCGCCGATCTGCAGGTTCATGCCGGGATCGTCGACCTCGAAGTTGTCGCCGGCCGCCCCGCTCACCTGCAGCGACAGCGGCTTGAAGCGGACCTCCTTGCCGAAGCGCTCGGCCAGCTCGTTGAGCGCGTTCTTCAGCACCACCTCGCGGCGGTCGGCGGCGTTGAAGCCCGACTTGTCCGTCACCGTGTCGTCGATGCGCTGGCTCACGTCGGCCGCGTACAGCACGCGCCCGTCGCGCGAGAGCAGCTCCGCGAAGACCCAGGCCTGGTAACTCTGCCGGGCCTTGTAGCTGAGGTTGGTCGGCAGCTCGTAGTGGCGCGCCGGCGGCACCACCATGCGGATGAAATAGTCGGGCAGCGCGCGCCTGCCGCTGACCTCGTGCCCGATCCTGGTGTGGCTGTCGATGGACGCCTGGACCTGGCTGAAGTTGGCGTTGAGCGGCAGCGTGGCGAACGGCGCGCCGCTGCCGAGCTTGTCGGTAAACAGCTGGGTGCTGACCGCATCCGACAAGTCCGGGTTGCCGTCGCTGACCAGCGCCAGCACGCGCGGCTTGCGCACGTCCGACAGCGCCATCGTGTTGGCGCGGCTGAACACCGCGCCATCCCTGGGCGCGCCCAGCACCGGCACGGCCACCGCATAGCGCTGGCCGGCGTACTCCACGCGGATCTCGGACTCGCCGTCGTTCAGGACGTCGCCCTTGCCGATGCCGGCCTGGTAGCCCTGGTCCAGGATGACGAAGCCGCGCCAGGTGTCGGCCACCCGGGTCTCGACCACGTACGGGTTGAACTGCGCGGCCGCGGCGGCCAGCGTGCTGTCCAGCAGCGCGGCAAAGCCCGCGCGGTAGGCGGCGGCCACCTTGGCATCGATGCCGGCGGCGCCCTGCGCCCGCGCGACGGTCAGCACGTCGTAGCGGGTCTGGCTGAACGACTGCAGCACCTCGCCGGTCATCGGGTTGCTGAAATACACGCTCAGCGTGATCGGCAGGTAGATGTCGGTGGTGCCGTCGCTCTTGTCGATCCGGTAGCGCGACACGCGCGTGACCTGCACCGACAGCGCCAGCGTGCGCAGGCGGTTCTTGCTGTCCAGGTCCGGCGCCAGCGCCTTGAAGTGGGCTTGCGCGCGCTCCTGCAGCAGCGCGCTCGCCTGCTTCACGTCCAGCGCGGGGCGGAAGGCCGGGTCGACCTTGCTGCTGCCCGCGCCCGCGGCGCCGTCGTCGAAGAAGATGCCCGGGACCACGTACAGGCCCGCCGCCGGCGCGGCCGCGGCGTGGCCGGCCCAGCCGCCGGCCGCGGCGATGGCGGCGCCGAGCGCCACGATATGCCGGCGCATCTCAGCGTCCCGCCTTGGGCTTGCCGCAGCCATTCATGCACAGGGTGACGATGTTGCCGTCGACCATCGAGTCGAGCCCGGCGAACAGCGGATTGCCGCCGAGGGCCATCGCCACGGCCTGGTCCAGCGGGTCGCTGCCCTTGTAGGTCGCCACCACCTCCAGCTGGCTCGCGCCGGCCTGGCGCTGCACGGCCTTGTCCAGCCCCGGCACGTTCTTGAGCGCCTGGTTGAAGGCGGTGCGGCTCATCAGCGAAAGATTGCCGCCGGTCAGGCGGATGACGTACTCCGCGCCGTACATGGTGCGCTTCTTGGCGAACTCCTGGATGCGCTTGCCCACCTGGTTGCCGAGGCTGCCGGCCAGCTTGACGGCCAGCCGGGCGCGGCAATCGTCGGACGACACGCCGGTCGCGGTTTCCGATTGCGTGGCCGAGCCGATGTCCTCGCCGGTCTTGGTGGAGAAGGTCTTGGTGCTGGCCACGCCCGTGCACGCGGGCTGGCCCGAGTTCCGGTCCACGCCCAGGTCATAGATCACCGACGAGCCGATCATCAGGTAGTCCGCGGTGGCTTCCTGGCGCGCGAAGTCCACGTACCTGGCCAGCTCGGCGCCGTTCTCGAGCTGGTCCAGCGTGATGGCGCGGTTGCCGAAGTACTTGCTCTTGAAGATGGCGTTGTCGAGCACCTTGATGTCGAGGTCGCCCAGCTGGCCCTTGAGCTCGTTGTAGGTGTAGTTCTTCTTGTCCGGGCCGGTGTTCTGCGGCTGGTACTTGACCAGCTTGCGGAAGTAGGTGTTGTTGTGGTCCTCGGCGCTGACGTTGCGCGCGTATGCCGATTGCGACGACGAGGCCGCGGCCACGTTGCTGCTGCTGGCCGCCGCCACCTGGCGCGAGGCCGCGCCCGCGGCCTGGTGGCTGCTGGCGCTGGCGGCGTCGTAGCGCGCGCTGTCGCGGCCCGCCACCGCGGCCTGGCCGCCGTAGCCGTCCTGCGCGGCGCCCGCCACCTGCGTGTCGCGCGCGGCGCTGACGCGGCCGGCCGAGGCATCCTTCACGGCATAGGCGGCCTGCTCCTTGGAGGCATAGGCGGCCTTGCTGCTGGCGGCATAAGCCGATTTGCTCGCGCTGGAAGCGGCTTCCTTCTCGTTGTAGCTGGCGCCCTCCTCGTGGCGGAACTCGGTCAGTTCTTCCAGCGGCGCGCGCAGGTTGGTCGGCGTGGTGAAGAACTCGTCCATCATCACCAGGATCGGCTGGCTGCGCGTGGTGGTGGTGTTCAGGGCCAGGCCCAGGTCGCTGATCTCCGTGCGCAGGGCCTTGTCGTCCATGCGCAGCGTGATGCTGACGCGGTACTCGCCGTCGGCCGAGCTGGGCGTGGCGCCGTAGAACGACTCCTCGCCCACCTGCACCACGAGGTCGTCCAGCCTGGCCTGCACCTCGGGGTTCTTGCTGGTGCCGGCGCCCACCACCTTGTCCAGCGCCGCCAGCACGGCATTGCGCCTGGCCTGGCGCAGCGCCGAGGTGCGCACCGAGTTCAGGTCTTCGGAGATCTTCGCCGTGCCGACGCCGCGCGCCTCGATGTCCATCGCGTACGCGGCCGGCGCGGCCACCACGGCCGCGATTGCCGCGCACAGCAGCGTCTTGTTGAAAGCGTTCATGTTTCTGGGTGCTGGAATCAGTTGGAAATCTTGACCGACACATCGCCGGCGCGCGCCTCGATGCCGGCCGCGGTCTGCTCGATGGCGGTGTCGCCCGCCGCTGCCGCCTGCCTGGTCACGCTGAAGCGCTGCAGCAGCGGCTGGTACTCGCTGGACGAGCGCAGCGGCGCGAGATAGGGGCTGGCGTCGATGCGCGCGCCGTCGCGCATGCCGTTGGCCAGCGCGGTCTCCAGCGCGGCGAGCGCGCCCAGCCGGCTGCCGACGGCCGCCTTGGCTTCGGCCGCCGCCATCCAGGCATCCGCGTTCTTGGGGTCCGCCGCCGTCAGCTGGTCCGCCAGCGCCGCGGCCTGGCCGAAGTTCTTGTCGGCGAGCGTGGCCTGCACCTGCGCCACCGTCGGCGCGGCGCCGCCGCCGTCGATCCCCGGGAAATTGCAGGCGGCAGCGAGCAGCGCCGCCGCCAGCATGGTGGGAGGCAGCAGCCTGTTGATTCGGTTCATGGTCGTCAGTCTCGTATCAAGGATCCGCTCTGCGCGCCGGTGCGCGGAGCACCGTCTGCCCGGATGGGCCGGCGGCGGTTTTTCAACCGGCGCCTTCTCTTGCAGGGCGCCTTGCAAGTCCCCGTTATCGGCCTGACGCCGCGGTTCTTTAATGTCGAAGCGATATCGGGAAGAAAACCCGCAGGCGGCACGAATCAGGCCGCTGCACAATGCGTCTGACGAGGGGTATGGCGGGCAATGCGGGGGGCGGTCGATCCTGACCGGCACCACGCGCGGGAAGCGCGCCGGTGCCGGTGCTATGATCGGGCGCTCCCTTCCCCGCACGCGAGCCGATGACGCCAGACTCCGGGCAAGACCAGCCCACGCCACCCGACGCCACGCCCGATACCACGCCCGGTGCCACGCCGCGGTCCCGGACCGCCAGGCTCGCCAAGCCCGACATCCGCCGCCTGGGCGCCCGCTTCGTCGCCATCTCGTGGCGCGACCTGGCGGTCTCGTTCGGGCCCGCCGTGGTGTTCTGCATCGCCGCCGCGTGGCTGGCGGTGTGGCTGATCCAGCCGGCGCCGCCGAACACCATGACCATCAGCGCCGGCCCGAAGGACAGCTCGTTCTGGAACGCGGCCGAGCAGTACCGCGCGATCCTCGCGCGCAACGGCATCCGCCTCGACGTGCTGGCCTCCGAGGGCTCGCAGCAGAACGTGAAGCGGCTGGCCGACCGCGGGCAGTCCGTCGACGTGGCGCTGGTCCAGGGCGGCGTCTCCGGCGACGTGGACAAGGACGGGCTGGTCTCGCTCGGCAGCATGTTCTACGCGCCGATCAGCGTGCTGTACCGCGGCCGGGAGAGGCACAAGCTGTCCGACTTCCGCACGGCGCGCATCGCCATCGGCCGCGAGGGCAGCGGCGCCCGCGCGCTGGCGCTGACCCTGCTCAAGGCCAACGGCATCGAGCCCGGCGGCAGCGCCACGCTGATCTCCTATGACGGCGACGAGGCGGCGCAGGCCCTGCTCGACGGCAGGATCGACGTGGCCATGCTCACCGGCGACTCCGCCACCGGGCCGACCATGCGCAAGCTGTTCCGCGAGCCCGGCGTGCGCCTGCTGGATTTCGCCCAGGCCGACGCCTACACGCGGCGCTTTCTCTACCTGCAGCAACTGGTGCTGCCCGCCGGCGTGCTGGACCTGGGCAAGAACCTGCCGCCGCGCCCGATCCACCTGATCAGCCCCACGGTGGAGCTGGTGGCGCGCGACACGCTGCACCCGGCCCTGTCCGACCTGCTGATCGAGGCCGCGCGCGAGGTCCACGGCAAGGCCGGGCTGCTGCAGGGCGCGGGGCAGTTCCCCTCGGCCACCGTGCACGAGTTCCCGCTCAGCGACGACGCCACGCGCTACTACGCCTCCGGCAAGGGCTTCCTCTACCGCCACCTGCCGTTCTGGCTGGCCAGCCTGGCCGACCGCGCGCTGCTGGTGGTGCTGCCGATCATCGTGCTGCTGATCCCGGCGTTCAAGGTGGTGCCGTCGCTCTACACCTGGCGCGTCAAGTCGCGCATCTACCGCTGGTACGGCGCCCTGATCGAGATCGAGCGCGTGGCGATGGTCGATCCCACCGAGGAAGAAAAAACCTCGCTGATCGCGCGCCTGGATCACATCGAGGCTGCCGTCAACCGGCTCAAGATGCCGCTGGCCTACGCCGACCAGTTCTACGTGCTGCGCGAGCACATCGCCTTTGTCCGCCGGCGCCTGACCGGAACCTAGTCCACCGCGCCGGGCGGCGGGCACCCCCCCGCCCGGCCGGCGCAATGGATTGCCCGGCCCGGATGCTATGATGGCCGACGCCCACCGCAGAGCGGGCGCGGGGTCGGACAAAGCGAGTCATGAGCAAGAGAATCTGGGTATCGAAGCGGGCGGCAGCCAGGGCCGCCGCCGCGAGGGGCGCCGGGGACGGCGCGCCTGCCGGCGGGCTGCTGGCGCTGTCGGCTACCGGCATCCTGGTGATCTGCATCGCGCTCGTGGTCCTGCACTATGGCTTCGGCTGGTTCGCCACCGCCTGCGAGCCGGCCGACGCCGCCTGCCCGGCGGCCAGCACGGCGACCATCAAGGAGCGCGTGGAGGCCCTCTACCGGACCGCCAACGATCCCCGCGCCACGCCGCGCGAGCGCGCGGACGCCGCCGCGGCGCTGCAGCGCCTGCGCGCCGCGGGCCACGTCCCGATGGCCGAGCGCGCCGCCTACGCGCACGAAAAACAGGAAGAGCAGGAAGAGGCCGAGCGCCGGCAGCAAAGGGAGCAGCAAAAGGCATTCGAGGAAGAAGCCAGCCACCTGGCCGCGATCCGCGACCGGCTGATGCAGTATCCGTACCTCAGCGAATCCGACCGCCGCTTCCTCGAAGCGTCCGACGCGCTCGACCGCCAGGACCCCAGCCGCGTGCAGCGCCGCGAAAAGCTGGACCTGGCCCGGCAGCGCGGCGGCATCGGCAACGCGCGAGAGAGCCTGCGCCTCTACCAGCAACGGCAGGCCGACGACGCGCCGCGCCGCCAGCGCTATGCCGCCGGCGCGCCGCGCCCGCAAGACCCGCTGGAGCCGGACTTGCCGCCGTCCACATCCGCCACGCCGTCGACGCCGCCCGCGCCGGCCGCCGCGCAGGCGCCGGTGCCCGCGCCGGGAGCGGACCGGAGCATGTACCTGGGCGGATAGCCCGGCGCGCCATAAAGCAGCGCTTCAAGCCCTATCCAGCCGCAGCGCCCTTATCGCGCCCGGCGCGGCGGGCTACCCTTGGCGGCAATACGGGCGGACCGGCCACGGGCCGCGGAGCGCCGCCCTCCCCATCACACTGCCGCGCGAGGATTCCCGAATGAGCTACACCATCAAGATCAATGGGTCGCCCCATACCGTCGATGCCGAAGCCGACACCCCGGTGCTGTGGGTGCTGCGCGACCTCGTCGGCATGGCCGGCACCAAGTTCGGCTGCGGCATGGGCCTGTGCGGGGCCTGCACCATCCACGTCGACGGCGCGCCGGCGCGCGCGTGCCTGACGCCGCTGGAGAGCATCGGCACGCGCGAGATCACCACCATCGAGGCGGTGGGCGAGAGCGACGCCGGCAAGCGCGTCCAGGCGGCGTGGCTGGCGCAGCAGGTCGTGCAGTGCGGCTATTGCCAGTCGGGGCAGATCATGTCCGCCACGGCGCTGCTGCAGAGCAACCCGAACCCGAGCGACGAGGAAATCGACTCCGCGATGTCCGGCAACATCTGCCGCTGCGGCACGTACGCGCGCATCCGCACGGCGATCCGCGAAGCCGCCGCCGGCGGCAACGCCCCGAAGGCGGCCTGAGGCCTGAGACGTGAACGACGGGGGACCGGCACGGCCCCCCGCATGCGCTAGGCCAGCCTGGCCGGGTCCACCGGCAGGCTACGCAGGCGCCGCCCGGTCGCGGCGAAGATCGCGTTCATCAGCGACGGCGCGATCATCACGGTGGACACCTCGCCCACGCCGCCGGGCTCCTCGGTGCTGTCCACGAGGTGCGTCTCCAGCACCGGCGTCTCGTTGATGCGCAGGATGCGGTAGCTGTCGAAGTTGCCCTGCTCCACGCGCCCGTCCTTGATCGAAATCCGGCCGAACAGCGCCGCCGTCAGGCCGAACACCGCGCCGCCCTGCATCTGCGCGATCACGGTATCGGGCGAGATAGCGCGGCCGCAGTCCATCACGGTCACGATGCGCTTGACCTGCACCTGCCCGCTGGCATCCACCGCCACCTCCGTGACCTGGGCCGCGTAGGAGCCGAAGCAGAACGTCACCGCCACGCCCAGCCCGCTGCGCGCCGGCATGCGCCTGCCCCAGCCCGCCTTCTCGGCCGCCATCCGCAGCACGTGGCGCGCGCGCGGATGCTTGTCGAGCAGCGCAAGGCGGTAGGCCACCGGGTCCTGGCCCGCCGTGTGCGCCAGCTCGTCGAGGAAGCTCTCCACCACGAAGGCGTTCTGCGTATGGCCGACACCGCGCCAGAATCCGGTGGTGATGCCCGCGGCCGGCTCGCGCCGCACGTACTGGATCAGGATGTTGGGGAAATCGTAGGGGCCCGCCGCGTCGCGGATCGCGTCGCCGTCGACGTTGTTGGTGAAGCGCGCCGGCAGCCAGCGCGCCAGCACCGACGAAGCGGTGACACGGTGCTGCCACGCCACCGGCCGCCCGTCGCGGTCGAGCGCGGCGCTGATGCGGTTGTAGTGATAGGGGCGGAAGGTGCTGTGGCGCGTGTCTTCCTCGCGCGACCACACCACCTTGACGGGGCTCCTGACCTGCCGCGCCACGCGCACCGCCTGCGTCACGTAGTCCACGTCCAGCCGCCGCCCGAAGCCGCCGCCGAGGAACTGGTTGTGCACCATCACCTTCTCCGCGGGCAGGCCCGTGACCTGCGCGGCGGCTTCCTGCGCGCGGCCGGGCACCTGCGTGCCGAGCCACAGCTCGCAGCCGTCGTCGCGCACGTGCACGGTGCAGTTGACCGGCTCCATGCAGGCGTGGGCGAGGAAGGGCTGCTCGTAGACCGCGCGCACCACCCGCGCGGCACCGGCGAGGGCCGCCGGCGCGTCGCCCACCTTGCGGGCGACCGCGCCTTCGCTTTCGGAGGCGCGGGCCAGGTCGGCCACCATTTCCTGCGTGGAATAGGCGGCATTGGCGCCGCCGTCCCAGCGCGGCGCGAGCGCGGCCAGGCCCTTGCGCGCCGCGCCGGTGTGGTCGGCCACCACGGCGACGGCATCGTCCAGGCGCACTACCTGCCGCACGCCGGGCACCGCCAGCGCGGGCGCGTCGTCCACGGCGGACAGCTTGCCGCCCAGCACCGGGCACGGCAGGATCGCCGCCACCTTCATGCCCGGCAGCCGCGTGTCGATGCCGTACACGGCGCGGCCCGTCACCTTGTCCGGCGAGTCCAGCCGGCGCTGCGCGGTGCCGATCAGCTTGAACGCGCTGGCCGGCTTGAGCGGCACCTCCTGCGGCACCGGCTCGCGCGCGGCGCGCGTGGCCAGCTCGCCGTAGCCGAGCCGGCGGCCGGACGCCGCGTGCGTCACCGCGCCGCCGCCGGCCTCGCAGGTGGCCGGATCGACCTGCCAGGCGCGCGCCGCGGCCGCCACCAGCATGATGCGCGCGGCGGCGCCGGCGCGCCGCATCGGCTCCCACGCGCTGCGGATCGAGGTGGAGCCGCCCGTCACCTGGAAACCCAGCGCCGGGTTGTCGTAGTGCTTGTCGGCGGGCGCGTGCTCCAGCACCACGCTGTCCAGCGCGGTGCCGAGCTCCTCGGCCAGCAGCACCGGCAAGGCAGTGTAGGTGCCCTGCCCCATCTCCACGCGCGGCACGACGAAAGTCACCTTGCCATCGGTGCCGATGCGGATGAACGCATTGGGCTCGAACGGCGGCCCGGCCTCGGGCGCGCCGGCACCGTCCGCCAGTTCCCGCTGCGCCAGCGGCCACAGGCTGAAGGCCAGCACCAGGGCGCCGCCGGCCGCCACGCCCGCCTTGAGGAAGGTGCGCCGCGACACGGCCGCCGCGCCGGCCTGCTCTCGTTCCAGTACTTCGGGTTCCTTGTCCATTGCCATCGCACACCCCTTCGATCGTGTCAGTTCGCGTTGGCGGTCAGTCTACGGCCCGGCCCGCCGCCGCGGAACGGCGCGCGCCCGCAAGGCCTTTGAAGGGGATTTGCATAGTCGTGCCGCTGCCGTCATGCGTCCGCGCGGCGCGGACGGCTTCATTCCTGCCGGCGCCTTGTCCTCTCCCCCGGGCCCCGCTCCCATTGCATGGGAACGGGGAGACAGCAGCTGGCGCGGTTCCATGCCTCGCCGGCCGCCCGATACCGGCGCGCGCCGGCAATGGCGCTAGAATCGCGTCGTCGGCCAGTACGGCACCTGGCACCGCGAGGTGCCGCCCACTTCAAGGAAACCGAGCCGGATGCCTCAAGACCAACTGGATGGCCTTGCCACCTTCGTCTGCGTTGCGGAGTTCAGCAGCTTCTCCGCGGCGGCGGTGCGGCTCGGCGTGTCGCCGTCCGCCGTGAGCCAGTCGGTACGGATGCTGGAAAAGCGCGTGGGCTTCGCGCTGTTCAACCGCACCACGCGCAGCGTGAGCCTGACCGAGGCCGGCGCGCAGTACCTGGCGCGCATCGGCCCGGCCGTGCGCGAGCTGATCGACGCCACCGAGGAACTCGGCGACCAGGGCCGCGAGCCCGGCGGGCTGCTGCGCCTGAACGTGCCGCGCTCGGCCTACATGATCGTGCTGCAGCCCATTCTCGAGCGCTTCCTGGCCGCCTATCCGCAGATCGACATGGAGATCTGCATCGAGAACAGCCTGGTCGACATCGTGGGGCGCGGCTTCGACGCGGGCATCCGCTTCGGCAACCTGGTGGAGCGCGACATGGTGGCGGTGCCCGTGGGGCCGAAGATGTCCGCGCACGTGGTGGCCTCGCCGGAGTACCTGCGCCGGCGCGGCACGCCGGCGCAGCCGGACGACCTCACCGCGCACTGCTGCATCGGCTTTCGCCACGTGAGCAGCGGTCAGGTGGAGCGCTGGGACTTCCGCAAGGGCGATGCCGCGGTGCAGCTGGTGGTCAAGGGGCGGTTGGTCGTCAACGACTCGGCCGCGCTGGTGCAGGCGGCGCTCGACGGGCTCGGCATCGCCTACATGATCAACGGCTACATCGATCCGCTGCTCGCGGACGGCCGCCTGGTGCGCGTGCTGGCCGACTGGAGCCCGGTCCTGCCGGGACTGACGCTCTATTACCCGGACCGCCGCCGGGTGCCGAACAAGCTGCGCGCGTTCATCGATTTCCTGGCCGCGCAGAAGCTCGGCGGCCAGCAGCCGCCCACGCCGCGCATCGACGGCACCCTGGCGCTGCACGAGCGCTAGCGACAGCCAGGCGGCGACGCGGCGGCGATCCTGCAGTTTTCCTTAAAACCGCCGGAAGGCGTGCTTCAAAGAATAGGCTTGCGCGCCGCGCGGCGCGGCACCGACCATGACGGAACACCGTCACCGCCGTCACCATGCGCAGCAGCCTGCCTCCGCTCAATCCGCTCCGTGCCTTCGAGGCAGCCGCCCGCCTGCGCAGCTTCACGCTGGCCGCGCGCGAAATGCGCGTGAGCCAGGTCGCGGTGAGCAAGCAGGTGCGCGCGCTGGAGGAATATTTCGGCATGACGCTGTTCGAGCGCGGGCACCGCAGCATCCGGCTCACGCAGGACGGCGCGCGCCTGCTGCCGCCGCTCACGCGCGCGCTGGACGACATCGCCGCGGCCACCAGCGGGCTGAAGCATCGCGGCCGGCGCGACATGCTGTCGATCCAGGCCTACACCACCTTCGCGCAGCGCTGGCTGATCCCGCGCCTGGCGCTGTTCTCGCGCGCGCATCCGGAGATCGAGGTGCGCCTCACGGCGTCGCTGCTGCCGGCGAGCTTCGAGCTGGGCGGCGTGGATGCGGCCATCCGCTCGGGCAGCGGCCACTGGCCCGGCCTGATGGCGGACCCGCTCGCGCCGCTGGAGCTGGTGCCGGTGTGCCGGCCGGGCCTGCTGGCCGGCGCGGCAACGCCGGCCGAAGCGCTGCGCGGCGTGACGCTGCTGCACTCCTTGTCGCGGCCCGACGACTGGAGCACGTGGCTGCGCTCGGCGGGCGCGGCGGCGGCCGGCATCAGCGCCCGCAACGGCATGAAGTTCGAGAATTCCGCGATGGCCTACGAGGCGGCCTTGCAGGGCGCGGGCATCGCCATCGGCATCCGCGTGCTGGTGGAGTCCTATCTCGCCTCCGGGGAACTGGTGGCGCCGTTCGGCCACGTCCACCGGCTGCAGGACGGCTACTACCTGCTGTACCCGGCGGGCGCGGCGCAATCGCAGGCGTTCCAGGCGTTCCGCGAATGGCTGCTGCGCGCGACCGCCGCCGCGCAGCAGGCCGACGGCGCCCCGCCATGCGCGCCGCTCAGTCCAGGTCGGTCGCCCCGGCCAGCTTTGCCGTCCGGCCCCAGCGCTCGCTCTCCTGCCGGATGAACGCGGCGAACTCGGCCGGCGTCTTGGCCAGCGGCGTGGCGCCCAGCGCGGCCAGCGCGGGCTTCAGGTCCGGCCCCTGCATGACGCCGCGCATGGCCTCGGCCAGCTTGTCCACGCTGGCCCTGGGCGTGCCCTGCGGCGCCACCAGCCCGAACCAGATCGAGACGTCGTAGCCGGGCACGCCGGCCGCGGCGACCGACGGCACGCCCGGGAACGCCGGCGAGCCCGCCGCGCTGGTCACGGCCAGCGCCCGCACCTTGCCGGCCTGCACGTTGGGCGCGTGCGTGGAAGCGGTGTCGAACATCATGTCCACGCGCCCGGCCAGGAAGTCCACCAGCGCCGGCGCGGAGCCGCGGTACGGCACGTGCAGCAGTTGCGTGCCGGTCATCGAGGCGAACAGCGCGCCCGACAGATGGCTGGAACTGCCGATCCCAGCCGAGCCGTAGGTCAGCTTGCCGGGGCTGGCCTTGGCCTGCGCGATCAGCTCGGCCACCGTGCGCGCCTTCACCTGCGGGCTGACCACCAGCACGTTGGAGGCGCTCGCCAGCGTGCCCACCGGGGCGAAGTCCTTCTGCGGGTCGTACTTGAGCTTGCGGTAGATGTGCGGGTTGATCGCCATCGTGCCAGTGGTGGCGAAGAACAGCGTGTAGCCGTCGCGCGGCGCGGCCAGCGCATACTCCGCCGCCACCGAGCCGCCGGCGCCGCCGCGGTTGTCCACGATCACCGGCTGGCCGAGCTGCCGGCCCAGGCGCTCGGCCAGCAGCCGCGCCATCGCGTCGGTGGCGCCGCCGGCGGGGAACGGCACCACCAGGCTCAACGGCTTGTCGGGGTAGGCGGCGTGCGCGGATGCGGCGCCAAAGGTGGCGCAAAGGGCGAGCGCGCTCGCCAGCAAGGTCTTGTGCATTGCCAGTCTCCAGTCTTTTGCTTGTGTGTCTTGCTGCGGCCCCGCCGGCGCCGCGGCGGGGGCCGCGCGGCAGG